>JAOPYB010000546.1 GCA_025964835.1 Nocardioides sp.
AGGCCCGCGAGGTCCCGGCCAAGCCCGTCCAGGAAGCCCACACCAGCGCCGAGCTCATGGAGAAGATCACCGGCACCGCCGTCGACTCCCCGCTCTGCTTCACGTGTGGCACGAAGATGCGGCCCGCCGGGAGTTGCTACGTGTGTGAGGGCTGCGGGAGCACGTCCGGCTGCAGCTGAGTCCCGCGCGTCACTGGAAGGCGGACGTCTGACCACGTCCGCCCTCCAGTTTGACTGGATCCCGGCGCTAGAGGACCTAGCGGACGAGTGTCCTACTCCTACACCTGAGTGAGCTAGTCAGCGGCCTGCATCAAGTACTCGCGCTCTAGGTCTCGCTCAAGTTGACGCAGGTCGTCCCTAGTGGGATGCCATTCTCGCCCGCGCTTCACTGCCTCCAGGAGGCGTCCGATCAGAATCCGCTTTTCGGCGGCTGGGATTACCGCCCGCCGTGCCCACCGAAGTCCCTGGGATCCGTAGACATGGAATGGGTAGGACTCCTTCTCCCCCCTCGCCCGCATGGCCTCCTCCAAATCCTGAAGAGCCGCCGTCGCCTCCCGGATCGAGGATTCCGAAGACGGATGCTCTGACGCTCGTTTCAGCATGAGGTAGGCATACTCATTTTCGACACGAAAGTCCTTGCCCTCCGTGAGGCTTCTCGCAGACTCCAAGTAGTTCTTCGCATCTGTGAGGTCACCGCTTTCTACCTCGAGGCTCCCGCGCTGCAACCAGAAGTGGAAATCCCACGCAAGACGATCCTGGAGCGCTGAGTAGATCTCGCGGCACTGGGACACGTCACCTATCACGCGCTTCAATCTGTCGTGGTTGATGATACGTCGCAGCAGTTTGCGTTCCCTTGAGTTCCTGTCCAGCTGCGGATCTGCCCCGGACGCGAGGGCAAAAGCAAAGGACTGGATGACTTGTCTCATAAGGCCGTTGGAGGAGTAGAACTTAAGCGACTCCTCGGCGATCCAGCGGTGCCGTATTCGGAGACCTCCGTCGGCATATATTAGGAGCTGGCGATTAACCAATCGCTCTAATTCGTTCAGGACGGAATTCCCACTCCCTCCGAAGCCCATGGAGCTGACCCCCAGGAGAAGCTCCTGCTTAGTCACATACTGATGCTCGGATGTCGCCCACGCCGCCATCCCGTAGGCCAGTCTGGAGGCTCCGCCAAGATCTTCGCACTCACTTCGCACTTTGTCTTCGAGTCGCTCGCCAGAGGTGGCGTAGTACATGGCGACCAATAGTTGCCTGCCCGCCTGTTCGCGGAAAAGCTTGATTCGATCGGGATTCGACAGCCCGGTCATCATGCCCAGACTTCCGGCGCGCTCGAGAGTGGCGATAAGCTTACTAATGTCCGAGTCTTCCAAAGTAGGAATGTTCATCTCTACGTAGTCAGTGTCGAAGAGGTCATCCTCAAGCGCCAGCGACTGCAGTTTGCTGTTCCTGATCGTGGCTATCACCAATTGAGTGTCTGGCAGCTTGACAAGGTCGCGAAGTAAGCCTCCAGCGCGCTCGCCGAACACGTCCGCGTCATCTATGAAGAGCACTTGGGGCCGCAAGTTCCGGGCCTGGCGAAGCACCGCATCCGCACTGGTCGTGCCGGTGACCGTATCGAAGGTGTAGGCCCTGCGGCCTTGAGCATGCATTCCCAACGCAAGGCGCATGCCCGTGGTGGTTTTACCCGTAGCCGCGGTGCCTGTCAGCAGGATCAGGCCGTGCTTCCCGGATGCAGCTTTTACTCCGAGTTCCTTTTCAAACTCCCTGACGACGGCATATCCGTCCTCGTTGACGTCAGCCCAGCGAGGATCGCGCCCCTTGAGATACAGCTTCAGATCCCCATCTTGCCCTAGGGTCACTTCATGATCCAAAGAACGGAGTGTGCGGGAGGCGGCCGCTGGGTGGTGCATTCGCTGAATTGCGATGGTCCCCTGTTCAGCCTCAGCCGATGCCGATGAAAGAACCTCTCCAAAGAACTCCGATTCAGTTGCCTCTATCCAATCGACGTTGAATCTCTTGAGAAGTGCCGCCCGGGCCTGGGGGAGTGAGGGGGATACCAAGTACGAAGGAGGTCGCAGTTCGACGTCGCCCTGGTGCCGAGTAGCCCGCAGCTCTATATGCAGCCAAAGGCCCGGTTCGTCCAAAACTGTGCCAATGAAGAGAACTGGACTACTGAGCAGGTCGGACGTTAGGAGATCGTACCAAGGGTCGGGCGCGCCAGCTCGGCGGGCGTACTGTCTCGCGGAAAACGTAATGTCCGGAAAGTCTCTCAAGCGTCCGTTTAAGTGGACGCTTAGAAGATTGCTGGTTTGTATAACGGCACGCCCCTGCGCGGATATGGACGTTATCGGTCGGGCGAGGTGAGTGCGTGAGTTTACGACTTCATCAAGGTCGTCAACATTAAGCGTATAATGGCGCTTCCAAGGCAGAGCGAACCACTTGTCGAATCGCTTCGGGGTGGAGGCGGGATCGACTCGCAGTTCACGCTCGAAGAGGTCCTGAACGCTTCTCTTGGCCCGCGCTACCGCCACTTCGTACAGGTCGCCAACGGAAGACAGGGGGTCGGCAGGCGATCCCGGGAAGGCGAGCCGCGACAACTCTTGCTTGAGCGTTGGAACGCCCGCGACTCGCTGGCCCCCCTTGCCATGGCGTCGTATGAGAACCCCGCTCCCGTGAAGAGGATGACGTTGCCAGTAGCGAAGTGTCGCTTGAAGCGGGCCGCCAGACCCTGATCGATCGTCATGCCAGACTCTCTCACGCTGTTGAGCGCGTGGGCTCTGCTTTCGCTGACCGCGCGGAGGTGTCGTGCGGTTGCGCCATGATTGGTCGCGCTCTCGGCCTGGATGGTGACCCAGCTAACGACAAGGCGTGGGCTCCGACGGACTCGTTTCATTCAGTTGCCCGTGCAGTCCGCTCGCCACGGCGCGATGGAGTTGCCCCTTCCTCGAATCGGTGATGGGTCCTGCAAGCGCCAAGGCAGCTGTCAACGCGTCCCATCTGGGCGAAACGAAGCGGACTTCTGCTCCGCGTATGGTCACTAGCAGGCCAGGAGCCAGCGGAGGCGCGGACCGGCGCTCCGGGAGCCGGTGGCGGTGGTCGACTCCAGAACTGTCCCCGGTCCTCACCCGCGAGGATCATGGATCCGTGGATCGCGACCGCACCGGGGTCTCCTTCGCCTCTAACTCACGACGGACCCGAAGAAGTCCGCGGGCATGTCGTGCCCCAGCCTCCACGTGATAGCGATCGGTCGTTCGCCCAGGTGACTGAGATACGTGGCGGGGCCGAGGAAGAGATACGGGGCTGTCCCGAAGTCGTCCTGCTTGTGCTCACGTACGAAAAGAAGGACTGTGCTGGAACCCGAGACGTACCGCTGGCCCGTCTTTGACGCGATCGACGTGACCGACTGTGACTCCCAGTGAAACAGTGACGGACTGATCGGGTAGTCCTGATACATGGTCGTTGGGGAGTAATCCGCCTCCGACTTCCGCAGTGTCACGAAGAAGGCATCGATGTTGCGCTCCGCGGAGTACAGCACCCCTTCGCGGAAGCTGTTTGGCCGCCGCTCGTGGGACGCGTAGTCGATAGCGGCGAGCACTTCCTCGCGCTGGTAACGCGCATGTACGCGCAGAGGGACGTCCGCGAGGTTGCCCTCGAGGGCCAGCGTGGCGTGGCGTGTCTCCTCGAAGGCAATGTCAACGATCGCTCGGACTTCGTCGCGAACTGAAGCCTCGGAACTCAACTCACGCAGACCTTCGTCGTAGGACGTGAACCCGCCGCCGTCCGGGAACATCGAGAAGAAGAGCATGCGCGCGAGTCGCTGTTCCTCAGATGACAGCGACGCATAGGTAGGGCCGGAGTCATCGAGCAGTCGGCGATAGACGCCCGCGCGATCGGAGTCGTCCACGTGCGCAAAGGCGCGGTTGCGCCGCAGAAGGGACGCTTCGCGAGAAGCTCCGGGACGCGTCGGCAAGCCGGCTTCACGTCGCAACCTGGTCCACGAACGACCGGTCCGGACTACGTCAGGCAGCTCGAGGCCTGACTCGTCGAGGAACGTGGCCAAGTCTTGATCGCCGTTGCTCCGTAGCTCCGCCACGATCTTTGGCCAGCGATTGGGAAGTTGGGATCTGACGTTCTCGAGGACCGTCTTCTGAGTTTGCTCGTCCAGGACGATCTGGCAACCGGACGGGAGGAACGGGAAGTTGCGCTCGATGTCGCGCTCCAGTCCCTTGCGGGTGCTCCCAGTCAGCGCGCGAAAGCGTGTGTCAAACCTGAACTCCTTGCGGTGGTGGCCAACAAAATCCAATGCGGTGAGGACTGGCTTGTCGTGAGTCCGTCGCAGGCCGCGGCCTAGCTGCTGCAAGAAGATCGTGGCGCTCTCAGTGGGACGAAGGAAGAGAACCGTATCCACTTCCGGCAGGTCGAGCCCCTCGTTGAAAAGGTCGGCAGCAAACAGGACGTTGACGGTCCGGGATCGAAGGTCGCGTAGAGCCTGGTCCCTAGCTTCCGGTGAAGTTCCGCCGCTCACCGCCAGGGCAGAAATGCCGGCCGCCCGAAAGACCCCGGCCATGTACTCGGCATGAGCTACCGTGACGCAGAAGCCCAGAGCCCTCATGGAGGCAAGGTCGCCGACCTTGTCTCGGAGGTGCTTGATGACGATGGCCGACCGGGCATCGTTGCCGGTGTAAATGCCCGAGAGAGCGCCTTCGTCGTACCGGCCACGGGTCCATCCGACCTGACTGAGGTCAGTGCCGTCGGCAATCCCGAAGTAATGAAACGGACACAGCAGGTCCTGGGCGAGCGCATCCCAGATGCGCAGCTCGGCGGCGGTGCGCCCACCGAAGAACGCTCGAAC
>JAOPYB010000522.1 GCA_025964835.1 Nocardioides sp.
GGCCAGGGCAAGACCACCGTCGCGACCGGTCTGATGGCCGCGCTGACCCGCGCGGGCCATGTGGTCAGCGGCCACAAGGTCGGGCCGGACTACATCGACCCCGGCTACCACGCCCTGGCGAGCGGCCGACCCGGCCGCAACCTCGATCCTCACCTGGTCGGCGAGGACCGGATCGTCCCGCTGCTGCTGCACGGCGCCGCCGGCGCCGACGTCGCCGTCGTCGAGGGCGTGATGGGCCTGTACGACGGCCGGGTCGATGGTGAGGGCTTCTCCTCGACCGCGCACGTCGCCGCCCTCACCGGGTCGCCCGTCGTGCTGGTCGTAGACATCTCCCGTTCCTCCCGTTCGGTCGGGGCGGTCGTGCACGGCATGGCGACCTTCGACCCGCGCGTCGAGGTCGCTGGTGTGATCCTCAACAAGGCCGGTTCGCCGCGCCACGCGAAGGAGGTTGCCAGCTCGATCAGGCTGCCCGTCCTCGGCACGATCGGCCGCGACGACGCGTTCGCCGCACCCTCGCGCCACCTCGGCCTCGTCCCAGCGGCGGAGCGCGACGAGGCCGCGCACGCCCTCGACCGGCTGGCGGACCACGTCGCCCAGACGGTCGACCTGGATGCCGTGCTTCGAATCGCGCACACCGCTGCCGAGCTGTCCGCCGATCCGTGGGACCCGGTCGCCGAGGTGCACGCTCCCAGCGATGCTCGCCCCCTGGTCGCCATCGCCGGCGGTCGGGCGTTCACCTTCCGTTACACCGAGACCGAGGAGCTGCTCCGCGCAGCCGGATGCGACGTCGTCACCTTCGACCCGCTCACCGACCGGGCGCTGCCCGCCGGCACCAGCGGCCTCTACCTCGGCGGCGGCTTCCCCGAGGTGCACGCCGTCGCCCTGAGCGCCAACACGGCGCTGCGCGAGAACCTGCGCGCCGCCGTCGCCGACGGCATCCCGACGGTCGCGGAGTGTGCCGGCCTGCTCTACCTCTGCAGCTCCGTCGACGACGCGCCGATGGTCGGCGCCCTCGCGGCCGAGGCGCGGATGACGCCGCGGCTGACCCTGCGCTACCCCACCGCCACGGCAGTCACCGACTCGCTCCTGACCCGCGCCGGCGAGCAGGTGAGCGGCCACGAGTTCCACCGCACGCACACCCGCCCCGAGGCCGGAGACACCCCTGCCTGGACGATCGACGGCAACGAGGTGGGCTTCGCCACGCCGACCCTGCACGCGTCGTACCTGCACACCCACTGGGCCGGTCACCCCCACCTCGCCCAGCGCTTCGCCGACGCCGTCCACGCCGCCACCCCGCACCTCCCTTCGGCCCCCACCACCACCGTGGTGCGGCGGGGCTGCTCGACACCACTCGCGGAGCCTCTCCGCCACCACGGCGACGCGGAGGCCGAGGAGGGGTTGCTCGACTTCGCCGTCAACGTCTACGCCGGGCCACGACCGTCCTGGCTCGACGGCGCCCTGCGAGCCAGTCTCGACGAGATCGGGCGCTACCCGACCTCCGCGCGGGCCGAGCGGGCGATCGCCACCCGCCACGGCCGCGACGCCACCGAGGTGCTGGCGACCGCCGGTGCCGCCGAGGCGTTCACGCTGCTCGCGCGCCTGCGAGCGTGGCAGCAACCGGTCGTGGTGCACCCGCAGTTCACGGAGCCGCATGCCGCGCTCGACCTGGCCGGCCACCACGTCGTCGAGGTGCGCTGCCGCGCGGAGGACGGGTTCACGTTGCGGGGCGAGGACGTCCCCGAGCAGGCGGACCTCGTCGTGCTCGGCAACCCGACCAACCCGACCGGCGTGCTCCACCCGGCCGCGACGATACGTGCGCTGCTGCGGCCCGGTCGGATCGTCGTCGTCGACGAGGCGTTCATGGACGCCGTCGTCGGCGAGACCGGGACACTTGCCGACACGCCGTTGCCCGGGCTGGTCGTGCTGCGCAGCCTGACCAAGCACTGGGGCATCCCGGGGGTGCGTGCGGGCTACCTGCTCGCCGAGCCACAGCTGGTGGACGTGCTGCGCCGCCAGCAGACCCCGTGGTCGGTCTCCACGAGCGCCGCCGCCGCGATGGTGGCCTGCTCCACGGACGTCGCGGCCGAGGAAGCCGTCGAACGCGCCGAGCACATCGCCCGGTGGCGGGCCGGGCTCGAGAGTTCCCTGCGCGAGAGAGGGATCCCCCACGTCACCTCGTCCACGTCGTTCGTCCTCGCGGAGGTCGGCGACGGTGTCCATGCGGCGCTCCGGCGAGCCGGGGTCGCGGTACGACGGGCCGACACGTTCCCCGGTCTCGGACCGTCGTGGGTGCGCATCGCCGTGCGCCCCGAGCCGCAGGTCCGGGAGTTGCTCGCCGCGCTGGACGCCCTTGCGCCGCAGGGCGTCTGATGCCCTAGGGTGCTGTCTGCGGGCACGAGGAAGCCGGTGGGATTCCGGCACAGTCGCGCTACTGTGACACCACCTCCAGACGGGTCCCCCGGACCAGTTCGGTGGTGGTGGAGTCAGACCCGAGTGTCCGTCCACCCCATCAACAGGGACGCACGTATCCCTAGGAGGACACATGTCGCACGCCGCTGCCGCCGCACCCAGCCCCGAGGTCGCGATCCCCGCGATCCCCCTCGCCGAGCTGGCTCCGTGGGCACTCTTCTTCGGACTCATCGCCACCCTGGTGCTGTTCTTCGTCAGCGCCGAACAGGGTGCCGTCTCGCTCACGTCGGGCACCCTCATTCACGAGTTCGTCCACGACGGTCGCCACCTGCTCGCCTTCCCCTGCCACTGAGTCCGTCCGTCCGTCGCTGACGGACACGGACCCGTGGGCAGCCTCGCCCCGGTCTGGCCCGGGCGCCTACGCGCGCCGTCCAGAACTCGTGAACGGACACCTGATGACTGCACGCGCCTTCCTCGTCCGTGGCCTTGTTGCCGGCCTCCTCGCCGGCTTCGCCACCTTCCTCGTCGCCCACCAGGTCGGCGAGCCGCAGGTGGAGGCCGCCATCGCTCTCGAGGAGTCGGCCGCGCACCAAGCGGCCCCCTCCACCCCCGGCATGTCTGCCCACGCGCACGGGTCGGACCACGAGACCGTCGTCTCTCGCGGCACCCAGAGGACATGGGGACTGCTGGCCGGGTCGCTCGGCGTCGGTGTCGCGCTCGGCGGCCTCGTGGCGCTGGGCTCCGCGCTTGCGGTCGGCCGGCTCGGACGCCTGGGGGCAGCCGCTGCCAGTGCCGTCGTGGCCCTCACCGGGTTCGTGGCGGTGGCGTTGGTGCCGTTCCTGAAGTACCCCGCCAACCCACCCGGCGTCGGCAGCGCCGAGACGATCGGCGTCCGGACCGAGTACTACTTCGCCTTCCTGCTCATCTCCGTGGTCACCGCCGCCGCCGCAACTGTGGTCGCCGCGCGCGCGTGGCCCCGGATCGGCGGCTGGGGAGCGGTGGTCCTCGGGACCGGCACCTATGTCGTGGTGGTCGCGGTCCTCGGTGCGCTGATGCCGAGCGTCAACGAGGTGGGGGACTTCCCCGCCGCGACCCTGTGGGCGTTCCGCCGCGGCTCTCTCTTCACCCTCGCCGCCCTCTGGGCCACCATCGGCATCGTCCTGTCCGGGCTGGTCGGCCGCCTGGAGCAGCGTGAGGCCGCGACCAACCGACGCCGCACGCTGGCCGCATCCCTGTGAGGAGCCGTGCCTGACGCCTGGCGCCTCGCGGTGGGGACCCTGACCGTGCTGCGGGTCCCGGCCCCCCGCGCCGTGGACCGACGTACCGCGGGGGCCGCGATGCTGCTCGCCCCCCTCGCCGTGCTACCGCTGGGTGGAGCCGTCGTGCTGGTGCTGTCCGCGGGGCGAGCGATGTCGCTGCCTTCTCTGGTGACCGGTCTGCTCGCGGTCGCCCTGCTCGTCCTCGGCACCCGCGCCCTCCACGTCGACGGGCTCTCCGACACCGTTGACGGCCTGACCGCGTCCTACGACCCGGAGCGCTCGCTGGCGGCCATGCGCACCGGCACGTCAGGTCCGGCGGGCGGCGTGGCGGTCTTCCTGGTCCTTGCACTCCAGGCGACGGCTCTCGGCTGGCTGGCGGCTGTGCCCCGCGGCGCTGTGCTCGCCGGCGCGTTGGTGTGCGTGTCCCGCTGTGCGCTGGTGCTGACCTGCGCGCGGGGGGTACCCCCCGCCCGCTCCGGCGGCCTGGGCGAGACCTACACCGAGTCGGTCCGGACGCTCACTGCAGTGCTGTCGTGGGTGCTGGCTCTGGTGGTGACCGCGCTGCTCGTCGAGTGGGCCGGGATGCCGTGGTGGCGTGGCCTCCTCGCGGTGCTGCTGGCGCTGGTCGTCACCTTCCTGCTCGTACGCCGCGCGGTCGCCCGTCTCGGCGGCGTGACCGGCGACGTCTTCGGCGCGGGCGTCGAGCTGTGCCTGGCGACGCTGCTGGTCGCGCTCGCCGGAGCGACGCAGTGAGCCGCACGATCGGCCTCGCGCTCGGCTTCCTGGGCGACCGGGTGCTCGCGGACCCCGCCCGCTGGCACCCGGTCGCCGGGTTCGGTCAGCTGGCCGTGGCCGTCGAACGACGGTGGTGGGCCCCCTCCCGCGGTCGCGGTCTGGTGTACGCCGCCGGGTTGGTCGGCTCGGTCACCGCGGCCGGTGTGCTCCTGGAGCGGGGCACCCGGTCGCGCCCCGTCGTGCACACCCTGGTGACGGCAGCCGCCACCTGGGCGGTGCTTGGCGGCGCATCGCTGGATCGGGAGGCGCGCGCCGTGGTCGCGCTGCTCGAGACCGACCGGCTGCCCGAGGCCCGACAGCGGCTGACGCACCTCGTCGGCCGCGACACGGGGACCCTGACCGTCGACGAGGTCGCCCGTGCCGTGGTGGAGTCGGTGGCTGAGAACACCTCCGACGCCGTGGTCGCGCCTCTCGTGCTGGGCGCCGTCGCGGGCGTACCTGGGCTCCTGTGCTACCGCGCCGCCAACACCCTCGACGCGATGGTGGGCCACCGCAGCCAGCGGTACGCCGACTTCGGCTGGGCCTCCGCCCGGCTTGACGACCTGCTCAACCTCCCCGGCTCGCGCCTCACCGCCCTGCTGGCCGCCCTGCTCGGGCCCGACACCCGGGGCGCCTTGACAGCCTGGCGGCGGGACGCCTCCGGCCACCCCAGTCCCAACGCGGGCCCCGTCGAAGCCTCCTTCGCCGGCGCCCTGGGCCTGTGCCTCGGTGGCACCAACCAGTACGGCGCGCACACCGAGCACCGCCCCGTGATGGGGTCCGGCCTCACCCCGACCACCGCCGAGGTCGCCCCCGCCCTCGCCCTGGCCCGCCGCGTCGACCTCGGCGCCGCCGCGATGGCCGTGCTGGTCTCCCTCCGCCGGGCCCCCAACGGCAGGTAGGCGCCCGCCGAGTCGTCGCGGTGCGTCAGAGCACCAGGACCCGGCCAGCCACCACGAGGTGCACCTCGCCGCAGGCGGCCGCGACATTCTGGTTCACGGTGCCGAGGAGGTCGCGAAAGAGCCGGCCGGAGCGATGTGCGGGGACCACGCCCAGGCCGACCTCGTTGGTCACCAGCACGACCGGGCCGGGCGCCGAGGTGAGCGCGGCAACGGCCGGCTCCAGACGCGCGACGACCAACGCGTGCGCCTCGGCCGACGGCAGGTCCCACGCCTGTGCCTCGTCGAGGACAGCCGCGAGCCAGGTGCCGAGGCAGTCCACGATCACCGCGCCCTCGAGCGACAGCGCCTCGGCGAGGTCGTGCGACTCCAGCGTGGTCCATGCCGCTGACCTGCGGGCACGGTGCGCCGCAATCCGCGCGGCCCAGTCCGGGTCAGCGTCCTCGTCAGGGGTCGGTCCGGGGGCGACGTAGGTCACGGCCCGCTCGCCCGCCAACAGTCGCTCCGCATGGCGCGACTTCCCGGACCGGACGCCCCCGGTCACCAGCACCTTCACGGCAGGCTCAGCAGCCAGGTGACGGCCTGGTCGACGTCCGGCACGGTGCGTACGGAGCTCGGCTCGGCAGGGCGTCGTACGACGACCACGGGGATGCCGAGACGGGCTGCGGCGTCCAGTTTGGGACGGGTGTACGAGCCGCCGGAGTCCTTGGTGACGAGAACGTCGACACGGTGCTCGCGCATCACATCCAGCTCGGCGTCGAGTCCGAACGGCCCGCGATCGAGCAGCACCCGCCACCGGGTCGGCACCATCCCGGGATCATCGACCACCCGCACCAACGCCTCCCGGTCGGCCAGTGCCCCCGCGAAGTCGCCGAGTGACTGCCGTCCGACCGTCAGGAACGGCCGCTCGCCCAAGTCCGCCGCCGCCAGGGCAGCCTCGACATGACCGTCGACCCAGTGCCAGCCCGCGGCCCCGGGGAGAGTCGACCAACCGGTGCGCTGCAGGCGCAACAGCGGGACACCCGCGGCCGCGCACGCGGCAGCGGCATGCGCCGAGATCTGTGCTGCGAAGGGATGGGTCGCGTCGACGACTGCGTGGTGACCGGCCGTGTCCAGGTGCTCGCGGAGACCGACCACTCCCCCGAACCCTCCGATGCGCACGTTCCCCACCGGCAGTCGCGGCCGTGCCACCCGGCCCGCCAGCGAGGACAGCACCGGCACGCCGTCGGCCACCAGCCGCTGAGCCAGCGAGCGGGCCTCGGCGGTACCGCCGAGCACGAGCAGGCTCATCGGTCGGTCCCCGGAGGCAGGACGGGCAACGACGCGGGCGGTCCGGACAGCGCGAGATCGAGCAGCGCATCCACGTCGAGGTGCTTCTCCACCAGGTCCCCGAGCAGGTCGATCCGGTGCTCGCGACTGGCCGGGAAGCTCACCGCGGACGGCGAACGTGACCCGCCGAGCAGCTCGGCCACCTCGCCCAGGAAGGCCTGCCGGAACGCGTCGCCCTCCAGGCTGCCGTGCCACATCGTGCCGAACACAGCACCGTCACGTGCACCGCCCAGGAACTCCTCGCCCTCGCCACGGGTGACCTGGCCGTGGTGGATCTCGTAGCCTTTCGTCGGCTCCCCCAACGCCGTGCCCTCCGGGAGCCGGAGCACCTTGTCCTGGGCGAACTCGGTCGTCGCATCGAGCAGGCCGAGTCCCTCGACGATCTCCCCCCGGGCACCTTCGACTCCGAGGGGGTCCGCAACCGTGCGGCCGAGCATCTGGAAGCCGCCGCAGATGCCGAGCACGGGCCGACCAGCGCGCGCGTGCGCCAGGATCGCGCGGTCGAGCCCACGCTGACGCAGCCAGGCGAGGTCGGCGATGGTCGTGCGGGTGCCGGGGAGGACCACCAGGTCGGCGTCGGACAACGTCCGCGGGTCGCTGGCGAACACGACATCGAGGTCGGACTCGAGACCGAGCGCGTCGACGTCGGTGAAGTTGCTGATCCGGGGCAGCCGCACGACGACCACCTTCAGCGCCGACTGCTCCGGACCGCGCCGGCCGTCGAGGTCGACCGCGTCCTCGGAGTCCAGCCACAGGTCGGGGTGCCACGGAAGCACCCCGTGGACCCGGCGACCCGTGAGCCGCTCGAGCTCCTCCAGCCCCGGAGTCAGCAGGGAGACGTCGCCGCGGAACTTGTTGACCACGAATCCGGCGACCAGCCGCTGGTCGGCGGGGTCGAGCAGGGCAACGGTGCCGTACATCGCCGCGAACACGCCGCCCCGGTCGATGTCGCCGACCACGACCGTCGGCATGCCGGCGTGCTGCGCGAGACCCATGTTGACGTAGTCGCTGCGCCGCAGGTTGATCTCCGCGGGGCTGCCCGCGCCCTCCGCGATCACGACGTCGTAGCGGGCGGACAGGTCGTCGAAGGCGTCGTACGCCGCCCGCGCGAGGTGGCGCCGACCGTCGACGAAGTCGCGCGACGACACCTGTCCCGCCGGTTGGCCCATCACGACGACGTGGCTGTGCTGGTCGGAGCCGGGTTTGAGCAGCACCGGGTTCATGGCCGCCTCGGGCTCGGCCCGCGCGGCCAGTGCCTGTACCCACTGCGCCCGCCCGATCTCCGCGCCGTCACGGGTGACCATCGAGTTGTTGGACATGTTCTGGGCCTTGTACGGGGCCACCCGCACGCCCCGCCTCACCAGCGCCCGGCACAGCCCGGTGGTGACGGTGCTCTTGCCCGCGTCGGAGGTCGTGCCGGCGACCAGCAGGGCGCTCACGTGCGGCGTCCTCCCCGCACGTCCGTCCCGAAACAGTGCGGCTCGAGGTCGCGCGGCAGCGCACCGCCGTCCTGCACCCAGGCCGCGAGCCGCTCGGTCGTCGTGGGGTTCAGCACCCCGCCGAGCCAGGTGTCGCGCGGGCGGCGGCCAACGGTGAAGTCGCGCACGAGCACGACGTTGCTGCGGTCGCAGTGGTCGAGGCAGTCCACGACCCGCACGCGCACGCCGGCGGACCCCCCGCACTCGAGGAGGGCGTCTCGCTGGGCGTCGTGATCGGTCCGCGGGTGCTTCTCGGCCGTCCCGCAGCAGCAGCCGCGGCAGAGCAGTACGTCGCGGTCGGGAAGGGTCACCGGTCGCCCTCCGCAGCCGTGCTCGGCCGCCGGAGCAGGTAGATGTCCATCACCCAGCCCGCCGCCGCCTTCGCCCGCTCGCGGGCCTCCTCGATCGCCGGGAGGACGTCGCCGACCCGTCCGGCGACGAGCGACTCGGTCCTCGTGCCGAGGTTGCCGCCCCACCAGATCCGCCAGTCCTCCAGGCCGGCGAGGTCGACCGTGCGGTTGAGCATCACGACCACATTGTCCTGGCCCTGGTCGATCGCCTCACGCAGCCGGCGACCGGTCGTGACGTGCAGTGGCCGACCGACCTCGTGCAGCACGATCCGGTGGCGGGCTGCCAACAGCTGCGGGGCGCTGATCCCGGGCGTCACGTCCACGACCAGGTCCACGTGCTGCGCCAGCGCGTCGACGATCCGCAGGGTCGAGTCGTAGAGCGACGGATCGCCCCACACCAGCATCCCTACGTCACCCGGCCGTTCCGCGAGCACCTGCAGGTGCGCGGCCACTCGTTCCTCGTGCCAGTCCCGGACCGCACGGGCGTAGTCGGCCGGGTGGTCGCGGTCGCGCGGCGGATCGGAGACGACGACCAGCGGCCGGTCGCCGTACGCGCGGCACAGATGGGCGCGGGCCTCCAGCAGCGGGTCGTCCTCGCCCTTGGCGAAGGCCAGGACGTAGTCCACCGACCGCAGCGCATCGGCGGCCTCCCGCGTGACGTGCTGCGGGCCCATGCCCACCCCGATCACCCGGACGCGCCTCACCCCCGGTCCTCCAGGTCGCCCTCGAGGTCGAGGTAGACGCCGCGCATCCGGTCCAGCACCTCGGGGTCCGGGTCGGCCCAGAGACCCCGGTCGACGGCCTCGTGCAGCTTCTCCACGATGCCGCGCAGGGCCCATGGGTTCGACTTCTTCATGAATGCCTGGTTGGTCTCGTCCAGGACGTACTCCTGCGCCAGAGCGGCGTACATCCAGTCATGCACCACACCCGTGGTCGCGTCGAACCCGAACAGGTAGTCGACGGTCGCAGCGAGCTCGAAGGCGCCCTTGTAGCCGTGCCGCTGCATCGCACTGATCCACCGCGGGTTGACCACACGGGCCCGGAAGACCCGGTTGGTCTCCTCCTGCAGTGAGCGGGTGCGCACGGCGTCGGGGGTGGTCGAGTCGCCGACGTACGCCTTGGGGTCGCTGCCCGTCAGTGCGCGCACGGTGGCGACCATGCCGCCGTGGTACTGGAAGTAGTCGTCGGAGTCGGCGATGTCGTGCTCGCGGGTGTCGACGTTCTTCGCGGCGACCTTGATCCGCCGGTAGTTCACCCGCATGTCGTCCGCGGCCGGAGCGCCGTCCAGGCCACGCCCGTAGGCGAAGCCACCCCAGGCCGTGTAGACCTCCGCGAGATCCTTGTCGTCGCGCCAGGTCCCGGACTCCACCACCTGCAGGATGCCCGCGCCGTACGACCCGGGCTTGGAGCCGAAGATCCGGGTGGTCGCGCGCCGCTCGTCACCGTGCTCGGCGAGGTCGGCCCGGGTGTGGGCCCGCACGTAGTTCAGGTCGTCCGGTTCGTCGAGGGCCGCCACCAGGCGTACGGCGTCGTCCAGCATCGCCACGACGTGGGGGAAGGCGTCCCGGAAGAAACCGGAGATCCGCACGGTCACGTCGATCCGTGGTCGACCGAGCTCTTCGAGCGGCACGGGTTGCAGGTCGCTGACCCGACGTGAGGCCTCGTCCCACTCGGGGCGCACGCCGAGGAGGGCCAGCACCTCCGCGACGTCGTCACCCGAGGTGCGCATCGCGCTGGTCCCCCACACCGACAGTCCCACGGACGAGGGGTAGGCACCGGTCTCGTCGAGGTAGCGCTGCACCAGCGAGTCCGCCATCGCCACACCGGTCTCCCACGCCAGCCGCGAAGGCACCGCCCGCGGGTCGACGGTGTAGAAGTTGCGTCCGGTCGGGAGCACGTTGACCAGGCCGCGCAGCGGCGACCCGGACGGGCCCGCGGGGACGAACCCGCCGTCGAGCGCGTGCAGCACGGCGTCGAGCTCGTCGGTGGTGCGCTCCAGCCGCGGGACCACCTGGGTGGCGGCGAAGCGCAGGACCTCCTGGACCACCGGGTCGTCGTGCAGTGTCGCAGCGGCGTCGACGTCCCAGTCGGCTTCATCCATGCGCTGCACGAGGTCGCGGGCCTGGTGCTCGACCGCGTCGACGGTCACGGTCGCCTCGGCGCCCTCCTTGAGACCGAGGGCCGCGCGGAGGCCGGGCACAGCGCGGGACTCGCCGCCGAACACCTGGGCGGCCCGCAGGATCGCGAGCACGAGGTTGACCCGCGCCTCGCCCGCAGGCGCCTGGCCCAGGACGTGGAGCCCGTCGCGGATCTGGGCGTCCTTGATCTCACAGAGCCATCCGTCGACGTGCAGGATGAAGTCGTCGAACTCTGCGTCATCTGGTCTGTCGTCCGGGCCGTGATCCCCGAGGCCGAGGTCGCGGTGCATCTCCGCGGCGTGCATCAACTGCCAGATCTCGCCCCGGATCGCCGGGAGCTTCGCCGGGTCCATCGCCGCGATGTTGGAGTGCTCGTCGAGCAGCTGCTCGAGCCGGGCGATGTCGCCGTAGGACTCCGCTCGTGCCATGGGCGGGATCAGGTGGTCGACGATCGTGGCGTGCGCGCGCCGCTTGGCCTGCGCCCCCTCCCCCGGGTCGTTGACGAGGAAGGGATAGATCAGTGGCAGGTTCCCGATCGCCGCGTCGGTCGCGCAAGCCGCGGAGAGGGCGGCGTTCTTGCCGGGCAGCCACTCCATCGAGCCGTGCTTGCCGAGGTGCACGACCGCGTGCGCACCGAAGCCACCGGTGTCCTTCGGGGCACCCAGCCAGCGGTAGGCCGCGAGGTAGTGGTGCGAAGGAGCGAGATCGGGGTCGTGGTAGATGGCGACGGGGTTCTCCCCGAAGCCCCTGGGCGGCTGGATCAGCAGCACGATGTTGCCGGCGGTGATCGTCGCGAGCACGATCTCCCCGCCGTCGTTGACGAAGAGCCGTCCGGGCGCCGGACCCCACGCCTCGACCATCTCGGCACGCAGCCCCGGGTGCAGGTCGGCCGTCCAGTCGGCGTACTGCTCGGGGGTGATCCGCACGTGCGCGTCGGTCAGCTGGGCGTTCGTCAGCCACTCCTCGTCCTGGCCGCCCGCCGCGATCAGCGCGTGGATCAGGGCGTCCCCGGCCTCGGTGTCGTCCTCGAGGCCGAGACCGGGGATCGCACCCGCGGGACCGAGGTCGTAGCCCGCATCGCGCATCCGGCGCAGCAGCCGGATCGTCGAGACGGGGGTGTCCAGGCCGACGGCGTTGCCGACCCGGGAGTGCTTGGTGGGGTACGCCGACAGCATCAGCGCGACCTTGCGCTCGCCGGGCAGGATCCGCCGCAGGCGTGCGTGGTTGACCGCGATGCCGGCGACCCGGGCGCAGCGCTCGGGGTCGGCGACGTAGCGCGGCAAGCCGTCCTCGTCGATCTCCTTGAACGAGAACGGCGCGGTGATCACCCGCCCGTCGAACTCGGGGATCGCGATCTGGCTGGCCGAGTCGAGCGGCGTGACGCCCTCGGCGGAGGCCTCCCACTCCTCGCGGCTGCTGGTCAGGCACAACCCCTGGAGCACCGGGATGTCGAGCGCGGCGATCCGCTCCACGTCCCACGCCTCGTCGTCCCCGCCGGCACCGGCCCCGGCGGGCTGGCTGCCACCGGCGGCGAGCACGGTCACGACCATGGCGTCGAGGGTGCCCAGGGCGTCGTACAGCTCGTCGGGCGCCGAGCGGAGCGAGGAGCTGAAGATCGGTACGCCGACCGCCTCACCCGTAGCGTCGATGGCATCGGCGAGCGCGTGCGCGAAGGCGGTGTTCCCGCTGGCCTGGTGAGCGCGGTAGAACATCACGCCGACGCGGGGCAGGTCGCCTGGCAGCGAGGGCCGCTGCAACACACCCCACGCCGGGATCTCCACCGGCGCTTCGAAGCCCTCCCCGGTGAGCAGCACGGTGTCGGAGAGGAACGCGTGCATCTGCGCGAGGTTGGCGGGGCCGCCCTCGGCGAGATAGCGGTGCGCCTCCGCCGAGACCCCGATCGGCACCGTCGAGAGCTCCATCAACTCGGCGCTGGGCTGCTGTTCACCACCGAGCACGACCATCGGCATACCCGTCTCCCGGATGCGGGCGAAGCCGGAGCACAGGTCGTGCGTCGAGCCCAGGATGCGCCCGACCACGAGGTCGGCACCCTCGATGATCTCGGCCATGGACTGGTGGCCGGAGCGGGCCGGGTTGGCCCAGACGTAGTCGGCACGCGAGGCTCGCGCGGAGAGCAGGTCGGTGTCCGACGTGGACAGCAGCGCGATGCGCATGCTTCTCATGGGCCAGGTCCTCCTCGGGGTTCTCGCCCCGTTGGGTGAATGTCCCGTGGCCAGTGTCTGGCTGTGCCGGCCTTCCGGTTCGAGGGCCGACGTCACAGTGGCGGAACCGCCCCGGACTCTCACCGGGTTCCTGTTCCACGAGACGCGTGCGGCCAGCCTAGGGGACGGACGCCGGGTGCCCCGCAGCCGGTGCGGATCGACCGGCCGACTGCCGAGCAGGCAACCAGGACGTCGGCCGGCCGCTCGATCCGCGCGTCCGGCACGTCCTTGACGCCCACCTGCCGCGGTACCGGGCAGACACACCGATACTGCCTTCTCCGGGTGGGGCGCCGTGGGTGGA
>JAOPYB010000511.1 GCA_025964835.1 Nocardioides sp.
CGCCGTCGTGCCACCCAGCCGGCGAGGGTCACGGTCTGGTCGACGTGCTCGGCGCGCAGGGCGCCGGCGTCATGGGTGCGGATCACAGGTGTTGCTCCTCGGTTGTCGCGGTCGCGACCACGGTGGGTCGCAGGTCGTCGGTCGGTGGGGTCCAGGTGGCGGGGTCGGCCGCCACCAGGTCGCCGCTGCGGATGTCCTAGACCTCGTGCCCGCCCACGGCGTTCGTGAACCAGACGTAGGGGATGCCACGGCGCTACGCGTAGCGGATCTGCTTGCCGAACTTCTGGGCGCCGGCGGCGACCTCGCACGGCACGCCGTGGGCGCGCAGGGCGGTCGCGATCTCGTCGCTCGCGCCGCGGGACTCCTCGTCGACCAGCGCGACGAGCACGACACTGGGCACCTTGCGATCCGTCGTGAGCAGGCCACGGCTCATCAGCGGCACGAGCGTGCGGGAGATGCCGAACGAGATCCCGACGCCCGGGTAGGTGTTCTTGCCGTCGGAGGCGAGGGCGTCGTAGCGCCCGCCGCCGCCCACGGACTTCAGGAACTCGTAGCCCACCATGTAGATCTCGAAGACCGTGCCCGTGTAGTAGTCGAGCCCGCGGGCGAGGCTGAGGCTGGCCTCCACCTCGAACCGCTCGTTGCGGACCGACGAGCAGCCGTCGATCACGGCGGCGAGCTCCTCGAGGCCGGTGTCCAGGAGCTCGTGCTCCACCCGGAGGGCGCGCACCAGGTCGACGAACGACGTGTCGGTGGTGGAGATCTCGGCCAGCCGCAGGCACTTGTCGACCTGGTCCGGGTCGAGACCCGCGTCGGAGGCGAGCAGGGCGCTCACCTGGTCGACGGGCACCTTGTCGAGCTTGTCGATGATCGTGATGACGCGTGCGGGGTCGGCCGCGCCGATGCCCCGGTAGAAGCCCTCGATCAGCTTGCGGTTGTTGACGCGCAGCCGGAGCGGCGGGAGCGGCAGGCCCGAGAGGGCCTCGGCCATGACCCGCGCGACCTCGACGTCGAAGTGGAAGGGCAGCTCGTCCTTCATCACCACGTCGATGTCGGCCTGGGTGAACTCACGGTAGCGACCCTCCTGGGGCCGCTCGCCGCGCCAGGCCTTCTGGATCTGGTAGCGGCGGAACGGGAACTCCAGCTTGCCGGCGTGCTCGAGGACGTAGCGAGCGAAGGGGACGGTCAGGTCGAAGTGCAGTCCCATGCCGGAGTCCGCGCTCTCGGACTCGGCCTGCAGCCGGCGCAGGACGTAGACCTCCTTCGAGGTCTCCCCCTTGGACAGCAGCTGGTCCATCGGCTCGACCGCGCGGGTCTCGATGCCGGCGAAGCCGTGCAGCTCGAAGGTGCGGCGCAGGGTGTCGATGACCTGCTGCTCGACGAAGCGCTGCTCGGGCAGCAGCTCGGGGAACCCGCTCAGGGGGGTGGGCTTGGGCATGGTCACAGACCTCGCGTGACGCGACCGGCGTCGCCGTCGCTGGTCAGGTCCTGCAGGAACGGGTTCGTGGCACGCTCGCGACCGATCGACGTCTGCTCGCCGTGACCCGGCAGCACCACGATGTCGTCGGCGAGCGGGAGCACCTTGGCCGTCAGGCTGCGGAGCATCGTGGCGTGGTCGCCGCCCGGCAGGTCGGTGCGCCCGATCGACCCGGCGAAGAGCAGGTCGCCCGAGAACATCACCTCGGAGGCGTCACCCACGGGGGGCTTCGCCCCCGGTGCACCCCCCAGGTAAGGGGTGCGGAACGTGACCGACCCCTCGGTGTGGCCGGGCGTGTGGTCGATGACGAACCGCAGGCCGGCCAGCTCGAGCTCCTGCAGGTCGGCCAGCTCCTGGACGTCGTCGGGCTCGGCCCACTGGTAGTTGCCGCCCAGCAGCATCTGGCTGGTCTCGCGGGACATGCCGGCCATCGGGTCCGCCAGCAGGTGGCGGTCGCGGGGGTGGATCCACGCGGTGGCGTCGTACGTCCCGGCGACGGGAGCGACGCACCACATGTGGTCCACGTGCCCGTGGGTCACCAGGACGGCCACCGGCTTGAGCCGGTGCTCCCTCACGACCTGGTCGACGCCCTCGGCGGCGTCCTTTCCGGGGTCGATGACGACGCATTCGCTCCCGGGACCGGTGGCGGCGACGTAGCAGTTCGTGCCCCACGGACCCGCGGGAAAACCGGCGATCAACACCCCCGCACACTATCGACCGTGACCCCGCGCCGCCGCATCGGTGCGGGGCACGTGCAGGCGAGGACGGGCCGAGCCTGACTAGCATGGGTGCTTGCGTCCATGCCCAGCGAGGCGAACGAACCGAGTGGAGTACACCAGTGACGAGTCATCAGTGGGGTCGAGTCGACGACGACGGAACCGTCTACGTGAAGACCGCCGACGGCGAACGCTCCGTGGGTCAGTACCCCGAGGGCACCCCCGAGGAGGCGCTGAAGTTCTTCACCGAGCGGTACGCCGCCCTCGCGTTCGAGGTCGAGCTGCTGGAGCAGCGCATCAAGTCCGGGATGCTCTCGCCCGAGGAAGCCGTGGAGTCCGTCGCGACCGTCGGCACCCAGGTGACCGAGGCGAATGCCGTCGGCGACCTGGCCGCCCTCACCGCGCGGCTCGAGGCGCTGACGCCGGTCATCGACGGCCAGCGCGAGTCGCGGAAGGTCGAGAAGGCCCAGCGTACGGCGGAGTCCCGCGCGCAGAAGGAGAAGATCGTCGGCGAGGCCGAGAAGCTCGCCGAGGGCAGCGACTGGCGCAACGGCGCCAACCGGCTGCGTGACCTGCTCGACGAGTGGAAGGCTCTCCCCAGGATCGATCGGTCCGGCGACGACGCCCTGTGGCGTCGCTTCTCGACCGCGCGGACGTCGTACACCCGGCGCCGCAAGGCGCACTTCTCCGAGCAGCACGAGAAGCGCGACGCCGCACGCGCGGTCAAGGAGCGCCTGGCGACCGAGGCCGAGGGCCTCGCCGACTCGACCGAGTGGGGCCCCACCTCCGGGCGCTACCGCGACCTGATGAAGGAGTGGAAGGCCGCCGGCCCGGCGCCGCGCGACGTCGACGACGCGCTGTGGAAGCGCTTCCGTGGCGCCCAGGACGCGTTCTTCGGTGCTCGCGACGCCGCCGCGGCCGCCGAGGACCAGGAGTTCGCCGCCAATGCCGAGGTCAAGGAGAAGCTCCTCCTGGAGGCCGAGGCACTGCTGCCGACCCTGCGGCCGGGGGGCGACCTCGACCTCGCGAAGAAGGCGTTCCGTGACATCGCCGACCGCTGGGACGCCGCCGGCAAGGTGCCACGCGACCGGATGAAGGACCTCGAGGCCCGCATCCGCAAGGTGGAGCAGGCCATCCGGGGCGTCGAGGACGAGCAGTGGCGCAAGTCCGACCCCGAGAAGTCGGCCCGCGCCGACGACATGGTCAGCAAGCTCGAGGCCGCCATCGCCCGGGTCGAGGCGGACCTCGAGAAGGCAAAGGTGGCCGGGAACGAGAAGAAGGTCAAGGAGCTCGAGGACAACCTCGAGTCCCGGCGTCAGTTCCTCGAGACGGCGAAGCGGGCCGCGGACGAGTTCTCCGGCTAGCCCTCGTTGGTTCGGTAGGTCGCGCCGTTTCGCTGGTCGAGTAGGTCGCGCCGTTTCGCTGGTCGAGTAGGTCGCGCAGCGACCGTATCGAGACCCGCTGGGTGACTAGGTCGGCACTCGTCCACAGGCGAGAGCTCCGGCCTGGCGATCGCCGGGAGGCCGGCGCAGTCTGAGGCAATGGCCTACACCTACATGCTGCGGTGCTCGGACGGGACGCTGTACGTCGGCAGCACTCGCGATCTCGAACACCGCCTGTACCAACATCAGACCGGAGCAGGAGCGACGTATACACGCGAGCGGCTGCCGGTCTCGCTCGTCTGGTGTGAAGAGTTCGAGAACGTCGGTCTTGCCTTCGCCCGCGAGAAGCAGGTCCAGAACTGGAGTCGCGTCAAACGTGAGGCGCTGATCGAAGGCAGGTACGGGGATCTGACCGCTCTGGCCAAGAAGCGCTTCGAGTGATGCCGGTCTCGATACGGTCGCTGCGCGACCTACTCGACCAACGAAATGTCGCCGCCCGGTCTCGATACGGTCGCTGCGCGACCTACTCGACCAACGAAACTTAGCGACCTACTCGACCAACGAAACTGACCGCGACGTACTCGACCGACGAGTTCACTGGGTGACGCGGTAGGCGTCGAAGACGCCGGGCACGCCGCGCACTGCGCGGAGCACGTTGTCCAGGTGCTTGGCCTCGGCCATCTCGAAGGTGAAGCGGCTCTTCGCGACCCGGTCGCGCGTGGTGGAGAGGCTGGCGCTGAGGATGTTCACGTGGGCGTCCGAGAGCACCATCGTGATGTCGGACAGCAACCTGGCCCGGTCGAGCGCCTCGACCTGGATGTTGACCAGGAACGTCGACTGCGCGGTCGGCGACCACTCGACCTCGAGCAGCCGCTCCGGCTGGGACTCGAGGCTGGCGGCGTTGGTGCAGTCCTGTCGGTGGACCGAGACCCCGCCGCCCTTGGTGACGAACCCCAGGATGGCGTCCGGCGGAACTGGTGTGCAGCACTTCGCCAGCTTCACCCACACGTCCGGGGCGCCCTTGACGACCACGCCGGAGTCGCCGCCGGCCGGCACCTTCGACCGACCGCGGGTGCCGGTGATCGTGACACCCTCGGCGAGGTCCTCGGCGGCCCCCTCGTTGCCGCCGTGCAGTTCGATCACCCGGCGTACGACGGCCTGCGCGCTGAGGTTGCCCTCGCCGACCGCGGCGTACAGGGCGGAGACGTCGGCCAGGTTGAAGTGGACCGCGGCGAGCATCAGCGACTCGTGGGACATCACCCGCTTGAGGGCGAGCCCCTCCTTGCGCATCAGCTTGGCGATCTGCTCCTTGCCCTGCTCGATGGCCTCCTCGCGCCGCTCCTTGGTGAACCACTGGCGGATCTTGGAGCGGGCCCGGGGCGACCTGACGAACGTCAGCCAGTCCCGGGAGGGTGCGGCCGTCAGCGCCTTGGAGGTGAAGACCTCCACGACATCGCCGTTCTCCAGCGTCGACTCAAGCGGCACCAGCCGGCCGTTGACGCGCGCTCCGATCGTGTGGTGGCCGACCTCGGTGTGCACGGCGTAGGCGAAGTCCACCGGCGTGGCGTCCGTCGGCAGCGCGATCACGTCGCCGCGCGGCGTGAAGACGTAGACCTCGGCGCGGTTGATCTCGAAGCGCAGCGACTCCAGGAACTCGCCCGGGTCCTCGACCTCGCTCTGCCAGTCGAGGAGCTGGCGCACCCAGGTCATGTCGTCGAGGTCGCCGCGCGCCTCGGTGTCGACGCCGTCGCGGCCGTTCTCCTTGTACTTCCAGTGCGCGGCGACGCCGTACTCGGCGCGGCGGTGCATGGCGAACGTGCGGATCTGCAGCTCGACGGGCTTGCCCTGCGGTCCCATGACGGTGGTGTGCAGCGACTGGTACATGTTGAACTTCGGCATCGCGACGTAGT
>JAOPYB010000523.1 GCA_025964835.1 Nocardioides sp.
CGGTCGACTGGGCGCACCGCTTCTGCAACAGCCACCAGGTGCCGTCGTACGACGCGGCCGTGGTCGGCATCCCGCAGCGGATGCGTGACTACATCCGCCGCCAGAAGCTCCAGGGCGGTTAGACCAGCGCCCTCGCGTAGTCGACGAGGGTGCCGACTGCCCAGCCGGTGCCGCCCGAGGTCAGGTGGCCCGAAGGACCGCCGGAGTTGAACGACGGTCCGGCGATGTCGAGGTGCGCCCACGGGAGCCCGCCGGTGAACTCGCGCAGGAAGGCGCCCGCGAACAGGCCGCCGCCCCAGCGCACCCAGTCGGACTGGGTCAGGTCGGCGACCTTGCTGCTGGTGATCCGCTCCTTCATCTCCTCGGGGATGGGCATCGGCCAGGTGGGCTCGCCCGCGCTCGCGGAGGCGGTCAGCACGCGCCCGACGATCTCCTCGGTGCCCATCACCCCGGCGACCTTGTCGCCGAGCGCCACGACCATCGCGCCGGTGAGGGTGGCGACGTCGAGGATCACGTCGGGCCCGAGCTCGGTCGCCCGGGCCAGCGCGTCCGCGAGGACCAGACGGCCCTCGGCGTCGGTATTGGTGATCTCGACGGTCGTGCCGCCGTAGATCGCGATCACGTCGCCCGGCCGGATCGCGGAGCCGGAGAGCATGTTCTCGGCCATCGGCGCGAACGTGCTCACCTTGATCGGCAGCCCGAGCGCGGCGATCGCGAAGGTCGCCTGGACGACGGCCGCCGCGCCGGCCATGTCGGACTTCATCTCCTGCATGCCCTGCGCGGGTTTGATGGTGAGGCCGCCGGAGTCGAACGTGATGCCTTTGCCGACGAGCGCCAGGTGCGTCTTCGCACCGCGGGGGGAGTAGGTCAGCTCGACCAGGCGCGGGGGAGCGGACGAGCCCTGACCCACGCCGAGGATGCCGCCGCAGCCGAGCTCGGCGAGCGCCTGCTCGTCGTGCACCTTGATCGTCACCCTGGGTGCGCCCCGGCCCTTGCCGAGCGCCTTGCCGGCGGCGACGACCGCGTCCGCGAAGTCCGGCGGCCGGAAGTCGCCGGGCCCGGTGTTCACCCAGTCGCGGGTGGTGGCGACCGCCCGTGCGACGACCTGGGCCTCCCCGAAAGCGGTCACGGCCTCCTTCTTGCGGGCGACCGGGCTGAGCACGACGACATCGCCGGGGGTGGTCGCGTCCTTCTTCGAGTCCTTCTTGTAGGTCGTGAAGGTGTAGCCGCCCAGGGCGTGGCCCTCGGTCACTGCGCGCACCAGCGCCGGGGAGTCGGCGGGCAGCGCGAGCGCCACGCTCGCGGCGTTGGTGGCGGCGCGGGCCGCGGCGCCCGACGCCCGGCGTACCGCGTCGGCATCGACGGACCTGCCGAGCCCGACGAGCAGCAGGAGGGGGCTGCCGAGCACGCCCGACGTCGGCACCTTCACGACCTCGCCCGCCTTGCCGGTCACGCCCAGCGTCGAGAGCAGCGGCCTCAGCTTGCGCCCGTAGGCCTTCGCGACGTCCTCCCCGCCGGGAGCCAGGTCGACACCGTTGGCAGTCTGCACGACGCCGACGACCACAGCATCGGCTTTGGACTTGGCCGGGCTGGCACTGCGCAGGGTGTACGACGTCATCTGGCGAGGATAACCAACCGCCCGCTCCGTGCCGGACGCTGCGGTAGGTTCGCGACCATGGCCGACCACCCCGATCTTCTCACCTCCCCGCTCCACGAGAGGCACGTCGCCCTCGGTGCCAAGTTCGCCGAGTTCGGGGGCTGGTCGATGCCGCTGGAGTACTCCACCGGCGTGGTCAAGGAGCACACCGCGGTCCGCGAGGCCGTCGGCATCTTCGACGTCAGCCACCTCGGCAAGGCGACGGTCAGCGGCCCCGGCGCCGCGGCGTACGTCGATGCGACGCTGACCAACGACCTCGCGAGGATCGAGCCCGGCAAGGCGCAGTACACGCTCTGCTGTGACGACGAGACCGGCGGCATCGTCGACGACCTGATCGTCTACCTCCAGGACGACGAGCACGTGCTGCTCGTGCCCAACGCCGCCAACACCGCCGAGGTGGTGCGCCGGCTGGCGGCGACCGCACCCGACGGCGTCACCGTCACCAACCGGCACACGGACTACGTCGTGCTCGCCGTCCAGGGCACGAGGTCCGACGAGGTGCTGTCCGCGGTCGGGCTGCCCGCCGGGCACGGCTACATGTCCTTCGTCGAGGCCGCCTTCGGCACCGCCGACGCCGGCGTCGTGGTCTGCCGCACCGGCTACACCGGTGAGCGCGGCTACGAGCTGATCGCACCCAACGAGGCCGCGCTGGAGCTGTGGGACGCGCTGACGGCGGCGGGTGCGGAGCACGGCATGCTCGCCTGCGGGCTGGGCGCCCGCGACACCCTGCGCACCGAGATGGGCTACCCGCTGCACGGCCAGGACATCTCCCTCGACGTCACCCCCAACCAGGGCCGGCTCGGCTGGGCCGTCGGCTGGAAGAAGGACGCGTTCTGGGGCCGCGATGTCCTGCTCGCCGAGAAGGAGGTCGGCCCGAAGCGGGTGCTGCGCGGCCTGGTCGCCACCGGCCGCGGCATCCCGCGCCCGGGCATGAGCGTCAGCCTGACCCCCGACGTGCTCCTCTGCGAGATCACCTCCGGCACCTTCTCGCCGACCCTGCGCAAGGGGATCGGCCTCGCGCTCGTCCCGTCGTTCGTGAATCCCGAGGCGGAGCTCGGCGTCGACGTCCGCGGGCGCCGCGAGATCTTCCAGCTCGTCAAGCCACCCTTCGTCGACCCGTCAGTGCGAGAGGCGTGAGCCACCGGTGAACCTGCCCGATCAGCCCCCCACCTTCCGCCCGCCCGCGCCCGCCGAGCGGCCCTGGTGGTGGCGTCTCGAGGACGCCGCCGGCGACGAGGTGACCGTGGTGGGTGAGCTCGCCGACCAGCGCTTCGCCAGCCAGGCCGATGCCGAGTCGTGGGTCGGTGAGACCTGGTCCGACCTGGCCGAGGAGGGTGTCGACGCCGTCGTGCTCTTCGAGCATGAGCGCCGGGTCTACGGCCCCATGTCCCTCCACGCGTGACCCTGCCGGCCCGGGACACCGACTTCGCCGCCTACCTGGCGGCGCGCTGGACCCCGGTCGTGCGCACGCTCGTGCTCCTGGGCGGCCCGCAGCAGCAGGCCGAGGCGGTGGCCAGCACGGGGTTCGCGCGCTGCTCCGCGCGCTGGGGCCGGCTGCGGGACTCCCGCGACGTGGAGGCGGAGGTCTACCGGACGGTGTTGGAGTGCTGGACCCGTCGCACCTGGGTGGAGCCGGACGCACCCCCGGCGGACGTACCGATCGAGGCCCGCCTGGACCGCCTGACGCCGGACGTCCGAGCGGCGGTCGTACTTCGGTACGTCGCTGGGCTCTCCGACGTCCAGGTTGCACAGGTCCTCGACCGGCCGCCGGCGGAGACCATGGGGGACGGGACGGAGGACCCGGACGAGGAGGCCTTCCGCCGGGCCGGCGACGCGATCGACGTACCCCTTCCACCGATCGAGGCGGTGACACGGGAGGCCCGGGAGCGCCGGCGCCGCACCGTGCGCCGGGTGCTCGCGTCCGCGGGCGCGCTCGCGGCGGTGGGGGTGGCGGTGGGGGTGGCAACCGCGGTCGGCGTCCGCCCGGGCCACACGCCGGCGGCGGGCGAGCCCCAGGTCACCCGGGTCGAGAACGTCGCCGAGGTGGCCTGGTGGGCCAACGGCCTGCTGCACCTGCCGCACGTGACCGTCGCGCTCAACCGGCTCGACGGCCTGGTCGCGATCGGCGAGGGCGCGGTCGTCGGTGACGAGCAGGGCGGCGTCTCCTACGTCGCGGACGACGGCACGCTCACGAGCCTGGGCAACAAGGAGCCGGGGGCGCCGCTGGTCGCCTCGGACGAGCAGGGCTGGGCCGCCTGGGTGGACCCGGACGGCGACGCGCCGAAGCTCGTCGTCTACGACGTCACGGCCCGGCAGGTGTTGGCGACCCGCACCCTGTCCTCGGTGGCCTCGGACGGGCTGGCCGACGGTGCGCACCCGATCGCGATGGACCGCGACACCCTCTACTTCACGACCACCGAGGGGGACTGGGAGTGGCGGCTCCCCGACGGCGAGCCCGAGGGCGTCGACCCCGGGCACCTCGCCGAGGTCGGCGCGGGCATCCGGGTGTGGGAGATGGACCCCCGGACGATCAAGATCGTGCAGCCGTTCTTCAGCCTGGCCTTCGCCGTCCGGGGATCCGGCGCCGGCACCCAGGTGTCGGACAACGGCACCTACGTCCTGACCAGGCTGGGGCGCTCCCCGGACGACCCGTTCGGGCGCGTGCGGATCTACGACGCGAGGTCCGGTCACGCGCTCTGGACGGGGCTGCGGGCCCGGGACACGGCCGTGGCCGCGACCCTCGGCCCGTTCGACGAGGTGACGTACGTCGTGGCGCGCAGCGACGACGCCCCGCAGGCGGGCGAGTTCCTGCGCCAGTCCTTCTCGGGACCCTACGAGCTGCGCACGTGCCACATCGGCGAGCGCACCTGCTTCACGGTCACGTCGTTCCCGCACACGGGCGCCCAACCCGTGCTTCCGCACTGAGGGGGGCGCCCCGGCCACTAGCGTGATCACCATGCGCAAGTTCAGCCAGGTCGACGTGTTCTCCGCCGAGCCCCTGCTCGGCAACCCCGTGGCCGTCGTGCACGCTGCCGACGGGGTCACCGACGACGAGATGGCGCGGTTCGCGCGCTGGACGAACCTGTCGGAGACGACGTTCCTGCTGGAGCCGACCGACCGCGAGGCCGACTACCGGCTGCGGATCTGGACGCCCGGCGGCGAGCTGCCGTTCGCGGGGCACCCGACCCTCGGCAGCGCCCACGCGTGGCTAGAGGCCGGGGGAGTGCCCGCGACCGACGGCGCGATCGTCCAGGAGTGCGGCGCCGGACTGGTGCGGCTGCGTGGGGCCCGCGGCGGGCAGGGCCGCCTCGCGTTCGCGGCCCCGCCGCTCGTGCGCTCGGGGCCGGTCTCGGCCGCCGACCGCACGGCGATCGCCCGGGCGCTTCGGATAGATGAGGACGAGATGGTCGACGCCGCGTGGGTCGACAACGGGCCCGGCTGGGTCGCCGTCCTCCTCCGCGACGCCGACGCCGTCCTCGCGCTGCGCCCCGACTACGCCGCCTTCGGGGAGCTGGAGATCGGCGTGGTCGGCCCGCACGCACCCGGTGCCGACGCCGACGTCGAGGTCCGGGCGTTCGTGCCGACCATGGGCATCGGCGAGGACCCGGTGACCGGCAGCTTCAACGCCGGTGTCGCCCAGTGGCTGGCCGGCGACCGGCTGCCCTCGTCGTACGTCGCGGCGCAGGGCACCGTGCTCGGCCGGCGCGGCCGCGTCCACATCGACCTCGAGGGGGACACGGTGTGGGTGGGCGGCGACGCCCTGACCACCGTGGTGGGCGAGGTCGCGCTGTGACGGCGTTCCGGGCGGCCGCCCGCACCGCCGCCCACACCGCCGCCGTTGCCGGCACGGTGCTGCTCGCGGCCGGCTGCTCCGGCGCCGGCCAGCAGGTGTCGACGGAGTCCGGGACCACGGTGCTGATCGCCTCCGCCTCGACGGGCGGGATGGATGCCATCACGCGTGGCACCGTCGAGGTCGTGGGCAGCTGTCTGGGGGTGCGCCTGGGCACCGACCTGACCATCGTCGTCTGGCCCTCCGGCGCCTCCACGACCGGCGACTCGATCGAGATCGACGGCCAGCGGGTGGCGGTGGGTGACTTCTTCCAGGGCTCGGGCGGCTACCTGGGGCCGCCGTACCCCGACAGCATCCCGGACGTCCCCCAGGAGTGCCTCGACGCGGCCTCGTCGGATGAGGTCATGTGGGTCCAGTCGCTGACCAAGGTCACGCCGAAACGCTGACGGACGCAGCCTCGGCCGGGCACCACGCGGCGGTAGTCTCGGCCTCGTGCAGCCCTACCTCGACCTCCTCCAGCGCATCCTCGACGAGGGTGCCGACAAGGGCGACCGCACCGGCACCGGCACCCGCAGCGTCTTCGGCCACCAGCTGCGGTTCGACCTGACCGAGGGCTTCCCGCTCGTCACGACCAAGAAGGTCCACACGCGGTCGGTCTTCGCCGAGCTGCTCTGGTTCCTGCGTGGCGACACCAACGTCAAGTGGCTGCAGGACCGTGGGGTCTCGATCTGGGACGAGTGGGCCGACGACAACGGGGACCTCGGACCGGTCTACGGCTACCAGTGGCGCAGCTGGCCGACCCCCGACGGGCGCCACGTCGACCAGATCGCACAGGTGGTCGAGCAGATCCGTCGCGACCCGGACTCGCGCCGGCACATCGTCTCGGCGTGGAACGTCGCCGACATCCCGCAGATGGCGCTCGCGCCCTGCCACACGATGTTCCAGTTCTACGTCGCCGACGGGCGGCTCTCCTGCCAGCTCTACCAGCGCTCCGCCGACGTCTTCCTCGGCGTGCCGTTCAACATCGCGTCCTACGCCCTGCTCACCCACATGGTCGCCCAGGTGGCCGGCCTCGAGGTCGGGGACTTCGTGCACACCTTCGGCGACGCGCACCTGTACTCCAACCACGTCGACCAGGCGCGCCTCCAGCTGACGCGTTCGCCGCGGGCGCTGCCCACGCTGCGCCTCGACCCGTCGGTCACCGAGCTCGACGCCTTCGACCTCGAGCACATCTCGATCGAGGGCTACGACCCGCACCCGGGGATCAAGGCCCCGATCGCCGTATGACCCCCGGCGGCAAGCGCGTCGTCCTGGTGGCGGCGGTCGCGGACAACGGTGTCATCGGCGACGGGCCCGACATCCCGTGGAAGATCCCGGGCGAGCAGGCCCGGTTCAAGGCGCTCACGATGGGCCACACGCTGGTGATGGGCCGGGCGACGTACGACTCGATCGGCCGGCCGCTGCCCGGGCGCACCACGGTCGTGCTGACCCGCGATCCCGGCTGGTCGGCCGAGGGAGTGCTCGTCGCCCACGACCTCGACGCGGCGCTCGGGCTGGCCGCCGACCTGCCGGGCGACGTGATGGTCGCCGGCGGAGGGCAGGTGTACGCCGCCGCGATGGACCGCGCCGACGAGCAGGTCCTGAGCTTCGTGCACCAGACGCCCGAGGGGGACACGTTCTACCCCGAGCTCGACCCAGACTCCTGGACGGAGACCGGGCGCGAGCCGCACGAGGGCTACGACGTGGTGCGGCTGGCGCGTCGGGTCAGCCGGCGCGGTGCGGCAGGCTGACCCGGAAGGTGCTCCCGCGGCCGGGCTCGCTCTCCAGGGTCACCGCCCCCTCGTGCGCCGCGACGATCGAGCTGACGATGTTCAGACCGAGGCCGGTGCCGGGGATGTGCTTCTCGAGCGCCTCGCCGCCCCGGAAGAAGCGCCCGAAGACGTGCTCGATCTCCTCCTCGGCGATGCCCGTGCCGGTGTCGCGGACCTCGAGCTCGATCCCGTCCGCGCCCTGGCGGAGGACGACGGTCACCGAGTCACCGGCCGCGCTGTACCTGACGGCGTTGGAGAGCAGGTTGTCCAGCACCTGGCGGATGCGCTGCTCGTCGACGAGGGCGGGCAGGTGCTCCGGTACGTCGATCCCGACGGCCACCCCGGACTCCTGGGCGCTGGGGCGCGCCGCCTCGACGGCCTCGCGCACCAGGGCGGCCAGGTCGACCGTGGTCCGCTGCAGCTGCAGGCTTCCCTCGACGGCCTGGCCCACGTGGAGCAGGTCTGACAGCAGCGCCCGCAGGCGGATCGCGTTGCGCTGGACGACGCGGAGCTGGGCGATCACGCCGGAGGGGAGCTCCTCGTGCTCGCACAGCATCTCGAGGTGGCCGAGGACGGAGGTGAGCGGCGTACGGAGCTCGTGGGACACCGACGAGACGAACTCGTCCTGGACCTGCATCGCCCGCATCAGGTCGGTGATCTCCTGGTAGGCGAGGGCCGCCCCCAACCGCTCACCCGAGGGGCCGCGCACCTGGCGGGCGGACGTGGAGAAGGCGGCGCGGGTGAGGGGGTCGTCGCCGACCCAGTACGTGTAGTCGTCGAAATCCTCACCGTGGGCCGCCCGGTAGGACGGCATGTCCTCCCGGGACATCAGGGTCTTGCCGTCCTGGAGGTACACGTGCCCGAGCTGGCCCGCCTCACCGTCGTGGCCGTCGGGGAACGGCAGGCTCATCGTCTCGCGGTGGCGTCGGTTCATCCGTTCGTAGCGGCCGTCGCTGCCGATGAGCAGCAGCCCGACGTTCACCGTCTCGAAGACCGCCTCGAGGGTCTGGTGCTCGCGCTCGATCTCCGCGTGAGCGGCGTGCAGGCGCTCCTCGTGCTCCTGCTGCTCGGTCACGTCGAGGATCTGGGAGATGAAGTGGAGCGGGAGCCCGTCGTCCCCCCGCACCAGCGCCACCGACAGGTCGCCCCAGACGACGTGGCCATCCGCATGGAGGTAGCGCTTGCGCAACCGGTAGGAGTCGATGTCGCCGGCCAGCGACCGCCCGAAGAGCTGGAGGTCGGTGTCGAGGTCCTCGGGGTGGGTGAGCTCCTGGAAGCCCCGCTGGGAGAGCTCCTCCGCGTCGTAGCCGAGCATCTCGCACAGCGCCCGGTTGACCATGAGCAGACGACCGTCGAGGCCGACCAGGGTCATGCCGATGGGGGAGTGCTGCCAGGTCAGGCGCCACAGCTCGGCGCTGTCGGACGACCCCTCCACCCGAAACCTCCTTCGCCCGACGTACGGTCAAGGGAACACCGTAGGTGAAGCGGGGACCGTGTGTGCGCAGGCTCCGCGTCCCGACGAGGACAGGGGTTCCGACATGACAGCGAGCCGAGCCGCTCGTGAGAAGAAGGCCGCCGCGGAGGCCGGCCCGCTGGCCCGGGTGAAGATCGATCTTGATGCGAGTCAGCAGTTCGTCTACAAGATCAGCTGCACCACCTGCGTGGCCAGGGGGCGCCTCAGCTGGTCGGCCTACCGCCCCGGTGGTGACAACGGCTTCATGGCAGCCATGGACCGGTGGGTCTTCCACCTGAACGAGAAGCACCCCGGCGCCGATGCTCCGTGCCTGGCCTTCCTGTCGGCCGCCCAGCAGCGGCTGCACGAGAGGAGAGAGCAGCAGCCACCCCAGCCGTGACCGTCGCCGCCGGGACCTCGACCGCCACCTCGGCATCCGTCGGTCTCGCCGTCACCGGCGAGCGCGAGCTGGCCGTTCCTCGCCGGCTCCGTCGTGGGAGTCCGGAACGCGGACACGGTGGCGGGCCACACCGGCTGGCTGTTCCTGCTGCAGGGACCGGTGCTGCCCCGGGCGTCGGTGGTCCGCGGCGGGCGGCTGTGGCACCAGGTCCGACCGCACCTGCGGGCCGGACTGGCCGGTGGGTTCCTCTCGCTCACCGCCCATGCGCTCGCGCTGTGGGCCCGGACCCGTGGTGCGCTGGCGCCGATCGCCGCGCTGCGGGGAGACCGGTGTCATCGTCGGCGCCGTGATCGGCGCCGTGATCGGCGCGGTGTTCTTCCGGGAGCCGTGAGAGCGACATCTCCTGCCACAGCTCGGCGGTCCAGGTCGACCGGCAAAGGCCGTTCGCCGGACCGCGACCCGGTCGCCGACGTGGTCCGGACCGACGACCGCCACCCGCAGGTCCGTGCCCTCGACCGGGGCGCTCGGGTCGCGCACCAGCATGGAATGATCGCCGGAACCCGAACTCACCAAAGGGGCTCGACTCTGATGCAGATGCGACTGGAACTGATCCCGCTCCCGGTTTCGGACGTGGACCGGGCCATCGGCTTCTATGCCGACAAGCTCGGCTTCAAGAAGGACTTCGACGTGCAGCCGAGCGAGGGCGTCCGGGTCGTCCAGCTGACACCGGAGGGCTCGGGTTGCTCGGTCGGATTCGGGACAGGCCTGGACGTGTACGCGGGAGAGCCCGGCAGCATCCGGGGCGTCCACCTGGTCGTGGAGGACCTCGACGAGGCGCGCGCCGAGCTCGTCGGCCGGGGTGTGGAGGTCGGCGAGATCAAGGACTTCGGGGGCGGCGTCCGGGGAGCTGACTTCTCCGACCCGGACGGCAACTCGTTCGAGCTGCAGGAGATGGCGTGGCGCAAGGGCGCGAAGTACTAGCAGCCTGCTGACCCCCCAGGGAGAGGGTCAGCGGGTGCCGAGGCCGTCCAGGGCTGCCATGTCCTCGTCGCTCAGGCTGAACCCGGCGACGTCGGCATTGGACCGGATGCGCTCGGCGTGGGCCGACTTCGGGATGACGATCACCTCGTGCTGCAGGTGCCAGCGAATGATCACCTGGGCAGGCGTACGCCCGATCCGCTCGGCGATCTCCAGGATCGCCGGGTGCTGGAGAGTGCCACCTCTCAGGGCGCTGTACCCCTCGAGGGCGATGTCGCGAGCACGGTGCTCGACCAGCGTCGCGGCGTCGAAGAGCAGGGGGCTCCACTCGATCTGGTTGACCGCGGGCGCCGCCCCGGTGGCCTTCGTGATCTCGTCGAGGAGGGACACCTCGAAGTTGCTCACGCCGATCTCCCGGGCAAGACCCGCCTCGCGGGCCTCGACGAAGGCCCGCCACATCTCCGCGTCGGTCGAATCCCCACCGGGCCAGTGGATGAGCCAGAGGTCGACGTGGTCGGTGCGCAGCAGCTCGAGACTCTCTCGAAGGGTGTCGAGCTCCCGGCCGGCTCGGTTAGGGGGGCACTTGGTCGTGAGGAAGACGTCGTCTCGCGGCACCCCGCTGTCGGCCAGCGCCCGCCCGACCTCGCCCTCGTTGCCATAGACCGTCGCCGTGTCGAGGTGACGGTAGCCGGCCTCGAGCGCTGTCGAGGTCGCGCGCACCGCGTCCTGGCCCTTGATCTGCCAGGTGCCGAACCCGAGGAGCGGGATCGGGGCACCCCGGGTGAGGGTGACGGTGTGATCGGGAAGCCGGGGCGCGTTGTCGGTCATGTCGCGATGCTATGCACTCACCGGCCGGCGTGGGCTCATGCGCATGGCTCGTGCGGGTACGGACCCACGAACCGAGCAGAGGAGATGCCATGGCCGTAACCAGTTTCCAGGACCTGCCCCTCGCCGACCGTGACCGGACGTGGGACGGCGGCGCCGCCGAGAAGCGCGTGCGTGCGTGGGCCGACGCGGAGGACGAGCCGAACGAGAAGTACCGCGATGCCCACGTCTGGTACGACGCCGACAAGAGGGACAACTTCACGGCCTACAAGCTGTTGGTCGCCGACGTCATCGACGGTCGACTCAGGGCGGTGCCGCACGGGATCATCGCCGCCGGCAACGTCATGCAGGGCTCCCGGGGCGGGGTCGACCTGCCGGACCGGGACATCGATCGGGTGAAGAGTCACCTGGCGAAGTACTACGCCAAGATGGGCGAGACCCCGCCCTGGGACGAGGGCTCGCGGTAGTGGCCCCTGAGCCCCACCAGCCATGACAGTGGCAGGGTGATGGACATGGAGCTGCGCATCTTCACCGAACCCCAGCAGGGCGCGACGTACGACGACCTGCTCGCCGTCGCACTGAAGGCCGAGGAGCTCGGCTTCGGGGCGTTCTTCCGGTCCGACCACTACCTCGGCATGGGCACCGAGGGGCTGCCCGGACCCAGCGACGCCTGGATCACGCTGGCCGGGCTGGCGCGCGACACGACCACGATCCGGCTCGGCACCCTGATGACCAGCGCGACCTTCCGGCAGCCCGGCCCGCTCGCGATCTCCGTCGCGAACGTCGACCAGATGAGCGGCGGCCGCGTCGAGCTCGGCATCGGCGCCGGGTGGTTCGAGCAGGAGCACGCGGCGTACGCCATCCCGTTCCCGGCGACCGGTGAGCGCTTCAACCGGTTCGAGGAGCAGCTCGCCGTGATCACGGGGCTCTGGGAGACGCCGCCGGGGCAGCGGTTCGACTTCGACGGCCGCCACTACCAGGTCCGCGACTCGCCGGCCCTCCCGAAGCCCGTGCAGATCCCGCGCCCGCCGATCCTGATCGGTGGCCTCGGCAAGTTGCGGACTCCCGCGCTCGCCGCGCGCTATGCCGACGAGTTCAACCTCCCGTTCGTCGACGAGGAGACCACCCGCACCCAGTTCGCGCGCGTGCGCGCGGCCTGCGAGGCGGTCGACCGGGACCCCTCGACCCTCGGCTGGTCCAACGCGCTCGTACTCTGCTGCGGCGCCGACGAGGACGAGTTCCGGCGCCGGGCCACGACGATCGGGCGGGAGCCCGACGAGCTCCGCGAGACCGGCGCGGCCGGCACCCCGCACGAGGTCGTCGACAAGCTCCGGCGGTACGCCGAGCTGGGCGCCGAGCGCGCCTATCTTCAGGTCCTCGACCTGGCCGACCTCGACCACCTCGCTCTCGTGGCGAGCGAGGTCATGCCGCACGTCTGACGCGCGATAGCCTGTCGGTCATGACGTCCCCGCCCGCCGCGCCCTTCGGTCGTGTGCTGACCGCGATGGCAACGGCCTTCCACGACGACGGCTCCGTCGACCTCGACGGGACCGCCCGGATCGCCGCCCACCTCGTCGAGCACGGCCACGACGGGGTCGTCGTCTCCGGCACCACCGGCGAGTCCCCGACCACCACGGTCGCCGAGGACGGCCAGATCCTCGCGGCGGTCAAGGACGCCGTCGGCGACCGCGCGAGCGTCGTCGCCGGGGTGGGCACCAACGCGACCGCGCACAGCATCGAGCTAGCCCGCCAGGCCGAGAAGATCGGCGCCGACGGGCTGCTGCTCGTCACGCCGTACTACAACAAGCCCGGGCCCGCCGGCGTCCTGAACCACTTCCGCCAGGTCGTCGAGTCCAGTGACGTCCCGGTGATGCTCTACGACGTCCCCGGCCGCACCGGTACCCAGATCAGCATGGCGACCTACGAGGCCGTCAGCGAGTGGGACTCCGTCGTCGCGGTCAAGGACGCCGTCGGCGACTTCGCACGCGGCGTCCGGCTCACCCAGTTGGGGTACGCCGTCTACTCCGGCGACGACATCGCGAACCTCGGCTGGCTGGCTCACGGTGCGGCCGGATTCGTGTCGGTCGTCGGCCACGCGGCAGGCGACCAGATGCGGGCGATGATCGACGCCTTCTTCGCTGGTGACCACGCCGCTGCCCTCGAGACCTATGCGCGGCTGCTCCCGGCGATCGACGCCGTCATGGGCGTCGACAACTACGGCGCCACCACCGCCAAGGCGGCCCTCCAGCTCCTGGGCGTCCTCGACAATCGCAACGTCCGGGCCCCGCTCGTGCCCCTCGACGACGACGAGGTGACCGCGCTGCGCGTCGGACTCGCAGCATCCGGACTCCTGTAGAAGGAACCAGATGTCCCACCCCCATCCCGAACTCTCCGCGCCGGCCGAGCTACCGCCGGGGGGCCTGCGGATCACCCCGCTCGGTGGCCTGGGCGAAGTCGGCCGCAACATGACGGTCTTCGAGCACGAGGGCAGGCTGTTGCTGGTGGACTGCGGCGTGCTGTTCCCCGAGGACCACCAGCCCGGCATCGACCTGATCCTTCCCGACTTCGACTCCATCCGGGGTCGGCTCGACGACGTCGAGTGCCTGGTCCTCACGCACGGCCACGAGGACCACATCGGCGCCACGCCGTACCTCCTGCGCGAACGCGGCGACATCCCGCTGGTCGGCTCCGAGCTGACCCTCGCCCTGCTCGGGAGCAAGCTCCGCGAGCACCGCCTCAAGGAGACCGTCCACCACGTCGTGGTCGCGGGCGACCGGATCACGTTCGGCCCCTTCGACCTCGAGTTCGTCGCGGTCAACCACTCCATCCCCGACGCCCTGGCCGTGGCCATCCGCACCGGCGCCGGGCTGGTGCTGCACACCGGCGACTTCAAGCTCGACCAGCTGCCGCTCGACGGCCGGATCACCGACCTCAACGCGTTCGCCCGCCTCGGCGACGAGGGCGTAGACCTCTTCCTCACCGACTCCACGAACGCCGAGACCCCCGGCTTCACGCCCACCGAGCGGTCCATCACGCCGGTCATCGACCAGGTCTTCCGCGACTCGACGAAGCGGATCGTCGTGGCCTGCTTTGCCTCCCACGTGCACCGCGTCCAACAGGTGCTGGACGCGGCGGTGGCGCACGAGCGCAAGGTCGCGTACGTCGGCAGGTCGATGGTGCGCAACATGGGGATCGCTCGTGACCTCGGCTACCTCCACGTGCCGCCCGGCGTCCTCGTCGACGCCAAGGACCTCGCCGACCTCGCCCCCGAGCGGCAGGTGCTGATCTCGACCGGCTCCCAGGGTGAGCCGATGAGCGCGCTGAGCCGGATCGCGCAGCGCAGCCACAGCTTCGTGCACATCGAGGAGGGCGACACCGTCCTGCTCGCCTCGAGCCTGATCCCCGGCAACGAGAACGCCGTCTACCGCGTGATCAACGGGCTGGCCCGCTGGGGCGCCCGCGTGGTCCACAAGGGCAACGCCCACGTGCACCGTGTCCAGCAGGTGCTGGACGCCGCGGTCGCGCACGACCGCAGGGTCGCCTACGTCGGTCGCTCGATGGTGCGCAACATGGGCATCGCCCGCGACCTGGGCTACCTCACCGTCCCCGACGGTCTCCTGGTCGACCCCAAGGCCACCGCCGACATGCCCCCGGA
>JAOPYB010000538.1 GCA_025964835.1 Nocardioides sp.
GCTACGGCTTTGCCGCGGCGACCACGCGAACACTGCTGAGCTCCGGGTCGGCGGCCTCGGCGACGAACATGCCGGCCTGCACGCCGGTGGTCAGGTAGTCCAGTGCCTCCTGGGTGATCAGCTCGCCGGGAGCGAGCACCGGCACTCCGGGCGGATACGGGCTGACCATCTCGGCGGCGACCCTTCCCGCGGCCTGGTCCACGGGCACCTGCTCCGTGTCAGCGAAGAACGCGTCGCGCGGCAGCATCACGCTCTCCAGTTGCAGTCCCTTGGCGCTGGGGTAGTCGAGCACGCCGGAGGGCTCGAGCTCCTCAGCGTCCCCGACCAGTGCTCGCAGGGTTCGCACAAGTGCTTCGCCCGTGGTGGCGTCGTCGCTGTGGGTCAGCCGGGCCGTGATCCGGCAGCTGTCCGAGGCGCCGAAGTCGACGTGGTGCCTGGCCCGGGCGACCTCGGCGGCCTGGTACCCGGTGATTCCGAGCTGGCGGACGTCGATGGTGAGCACCAGCGGATCGATCTCGTAGGCGTACCCCTCGTCCACGAGTTCGGCGCCCATCAGGGCCAGGCCGTCGATACCGGCGATCTCCTCGCGCACGGTTCGCGAGAGCGCCAGCGCCGCACCGAGAAGCTCAGTTCCGTGCTGGACCATCTGCCGGCGCCACCCGTCCAGGGTTGCGTAGACCAGGCTGCTCGCGCTGGTCGTGCCCAGAAGATCCTCACGCTGCTTGAGAACAGTCGGGTCCACACGGTCGCCCTGAAGGTGGAAGACCGAGCTCTGCTCGATGGCGCCCCCCATCTTGTGCACGCTGGTCACCACCAGGTCCGCATCCGCGTCCATGCCCCAGGTCGGGAGGTCCTGGTGGAATGGCAGGTGGGCGCCCCACGCCTCGTCCACGATCAAGGGGACATCGAACTCGTGGCACACTGCCGCCACGCCCTTGATGTCCGCACAGGAGCCCCAGTCCGTGGGCGTGATGAGCAGCATCCCCTTCGCGTCCGGGTTCGCCTCGAGGGCGCGCCGTACGTCGTCGGGCTCGGGCGGATGCGCAAGATGCCGCTCCGGATCGAACTTCGGATGCACCCATACCGGGTCGGTGCCATTGACGACGACCGCGCTCATCACCGACTTGTGCGCGTTGCGGGAGATCAGGAGCTTCTCCCCGGGGCCGGCGACGGCGAGCATGGCGCTCTTGACCGACAGCGAGCTGCCGCACGTGGAGAAGAACGTGTGCTCCGCGCCGACCGCGTCCGCCATCAGCTCTTGCGCCTGCTCGATGACCCCCTGCGACTGGCGCCGGTCGTCGAGTCCGTTGAGGACCAGGACATCTGAGGCGAAGACCCCGGCTCCGACGATGTCGAGCACCCGTGGATCCGCACCCCTGCCCTGGCGGTGCCCAGGGGGGCCGAAGCGGACGTCTCCGCGTTCCCGGAATGCCTGCAACGCCTCGAGCACGGGCACGCGACTCTGGTCGAGAAGACTCATGACAGTCCATACCCACACTGCGAGTGCCACACGCGGGCGGCAGGCATCCGACTCCGTGGCGACCCTCCGCCCCAGGCGTGGCGGACCGGGTCAGACCGGTGGCGCCACCCTGGTGTCGACGTCGACGTACCGTCCGTCGAGGGTGACGGGGTGGTCCTCGTTGATGGCCAGCACCGCCTCGGTGAGGTCCGGTTCGGCGTGTGCCGGGCGCCGGTCGAGGTGCACCCCGGCGATCATGCAGCGCACGGACCCGCCGGCGAGCTCGATCGTGGGGATGTCGACGGTGACGATCTCGCAGGACTGCTCGATCGCCGCGACCTGGTCGGGGCGCAGGCTGCGGCGCGCCCGGGCCGACATGGCCATGAGGTAGCGGCGCCGGCCGTCCGGCGTGCGCCCGCACAGCTCCACGGCGTTGCCGGCGAACTCACGGATCTGCTCCTCGGTCAGCTCCACGACCGTCCGCCCGTTGACCGAGAGCCGCTCGCGCACCTCGGCGCGACGCTGGGCGTCCGGGATCATCTCCAGGGCGATCATCGCGACCTCGGTGCCGATGCAGGCGATGACGTTCGTGTGGTAGACCGGTACCCCCTCGGAGTCGATCGCGTCGAAGGCCATCGGCTCGTAGCCGAAGTCCGTGCAGAACCGCTCGAGGACGTGGGTGTCGGCCCGGTGGCTGCGGGCCGTGTAGGCGACCCGCGAGACGTGGTCGAGGACCATCGCGCCGGTGCCCTCGAGGAAGATGCCGTCGGGTTCGAGGCCGGAGTAGTCGACGATCGTCTGGACCCGGTACTGCGACTTGAGCAGCTCCAGCACGTCCGCGCGACGCTCGTGGCGCCGGTTGGAGGCATACATCGGGTAGACCGCGATCGTGCCCCCCGCGTGGGTGGAGAGCCAGTTGTTCGGGAAGACGCTGTCGGGCCTGGTGTGGTCCTCGTCCTCGAAGACGTGCACGGTCACGCCGGCCTCGCGCAGCGCGCGGGCCAGGCCGTCCATCTCGGCCAGGGCCTTGGTCGACGTGGCGTCCGGGGACTGCCCGGCGGGTACGTCGCGCTGGAAGGCGTTGTCGGCCGCGGTGGCGGGGTTGGGGACGAACCGTTCGGCACGGATCAAGATGACGGCGGACGGGGCCTGTGCACTCACGCAGGGACTGTAGAGCACCGGCGCTCAGGGTGTTTCGAAGACCTCGGCGGTGCCGTCCGCGCGCACCACGACACCGGTACGACGCGGCCGGGTCTGCAGCCACGCCAGCGCTCCGTGGCCCTGGGCGAGGGCGGCCGTGGCGTCGATGTCGGCCCACGTCAGGTCGTCGGCCACCACCGTCACGGACGCGACGCCGACGGGCATCCGCCCGGTGCGGGCATCGACGATGTGGGCGCCGCGGTGGTGCAGTCCCGAGGTGGCCACCGCTCCCCTCCGGACGGGGATGCGGGCGACCAGGCGGGTCGGGTCGCGGGGGTCCTCGATGCCGACCTGCCAGTCCGGGGCGTCGGGGTCGACCACCCGGCAGACCATGTCGCCGCCGGCGGAGAGGCAGTAGTCGGTGTCCTCGAGCCCGTCGAGGACCGCCGAGGCCCGCTGCACGGCCCAGCCCTTGACCACACCGCTCGGGTCGAGCTGGGCCCGGCCGTCGGCGTCGCGTCGTCGTACGTCGAAGGCGCCCGCGGACTCCAGGCGCGCGGCCTCGCCCAGGCCGAGCACCTCGGCCACCTCGGGCGGGCAGTCGGCGAGGGTGATCTCGCCGCGGTCGAGGCGCGAGACGTACGAGTCGGACCGGTAGGTGCTGAAGACCCGGTCGACGTAGCGCAGCTGGTGCAGCACCGCGGCCCACGCGGCCTCCCCCGTGGCGTCGCCCGCGTGCCGGCCGCGCAGGGCGATGCTGATCGGCATCCCCATCACCTGCTCGACCCGGCGCGACACGGTCATGCGCTGGCCTGGTCGATGGCGCTCTGGAGGGACTGCAGGTAGCCATTGCTCGTGACCGTGGCACCGCTGACCATGTCGATCTGGGCGTCCTGCGCGTCGAGCGTCTCCTGGATCAGGATCGGCAGCGCGCGGCTGTTGATCTCGGTGTCGCGCGAGTTGCCGCTGGGGTACTGGAGCACGTCCACCTTCGTGATCGCGGCACCCGCGACGGTCAGCTCCACCTGCACCGGGCCCCACTCGGTCTGCGCCACCGCGCCGGTGACGGTGCTCGGCGACCCGGTGCTGGTGCCCGTGCTGGAGCCGGTGCCCGGCGTGGCCGCGGGGGTCGAGGCGGCACCCGCGACGCTGCCGGAGTAGACCGACGTCGTCGCCGTCCCGACGCCGGTCACCCCGGACGTGGAGGTGCTGTAGCCGAAGAGGAGGACGAGGGCCGAGAGCGTGCTCAGGGCCCACAGGACGATGCGCTTCATCGGATCACCACTGGAAGGTCTCGAGGTGGAGCCGGTCGGGCGGGAGCCCGGCCAGCAGCAGGTCGGCGCACACGAGGTCGGCCCACGGGGCGGGGCCGCACACGTAGACGTCGCGTTCGGGAAGGTCGGGGATCCAGAACCGGAGGGCGTCGAGGTCGGTCACGTCGCCCAGGCCGTCGCCGAGCCAGGACCCGGGATGCCGACGCCGCCCAGCCAGCCACACGACCTGCAGGCCCCGTTCGTGGGCGAGCGCGTCGATCTCACGGGCGAAGAGCGGGTCCTGGGTGTAGCGGTGCAGCAGGACGGCCTCACCGGGCGCGTAGTCGAGGCCCTCGGCGAGCGCCCGGATCGGAGCCATCCCGACGCCGGCCCCGATGAGGGCGATCTTGCGCCGGGTGCGGGTCCGGGCGCTGAGGCGGCCGTGCGGTCCCTCGAACAGCACCCGGTCGCCCGGTCGCAGTGCGGCGAGCGTGCCGCTGCCGTCGCCGACGGCGCCGACCGTGATCCGCAGGCTGCTGCCGTCGGGCGCAGCCGAGAGGGAGTAGGGGTTGGCGCGGGTCCAGCCCTGCCTGCCCAGGAAGCGCCAGGAGAGGAACTGCCCGGCATCGACCCGCAGGCGGTCCAGCCGACGGCCGGTCAGGTGGACCGAGACCACGCCGGGCGCCTCCTCCACGACGGAGGTGACCCGCAGCTGGTGGCGCAGGTTGCGGACCAGCGGCAGCCCGACCCGCCACACCAGGACCGCGGCGGCGACCGTCGCCCAGGCGGTCCACCAGAAGATCGTCCGGCCCGGCGAGGAGACGAACTCCTGGCCGGTCCACAGCTGGTGCGGCAGCGCGAGCCCGACGCCGAGGTAGGCGTAGAGGTGCATCAGGTGCCACGACTCGTAGCGGAGCCGGCGCCTGGCCGCCCTGATGCTGGTGACCACCACCATGACGAGGCAGATGCCCCCCGCATCGGCGATCAGCATCGCCGGGTAGCGGACGGTGAGGTCCCAGAGCGTGGCGGGCGTGCGCAGCAGCGAGCCGCCGGCGTACCCCCAGGTGACCAGCACGACGTGGGCGAGCATCAGGTTGAACGACGTGAAGCCGACCAGCCGATGGATCCGCGCCAGCCGGTCCTGGCCGAAGGCGGACTCCAGCGCCGGGATGCGCGCCATCAGCGCGACCTGCGCCAGCAGCAGGACCGACGCGGCCAGGCCGGCGAACCGGCCGGTGGAGGTCAGGGTCCCGGCCCACGTCGACAGGTCCCGCACGCCACCACCGGTCACCCACCAGTAGGCCACCAGCAGCAGGCTCAGCCAGAGCGCGGAGCCCGCGGCGAGCCGGACGCCGGCATCGAGCCGGGCCCGGCGCCCCAGGGAGACGGTGTCCATCACGGGACCACTGTCGTACGGCGACCTGAGCCCCGAGTGGGCCCAGCCTGTGAGCCGGCTGTGAGGCCTCAGAAGGTTCCGGTGGTGTTCGACAGCCGGTTGCAGGTCACGGTCTTGGTGTACACCGGGCCGGTCCAGCTGGCGAGCCCGGCCCGGATCGTCATCGACCACGTGGTCGAGCCGCCGTCGTCGGCCTGGCTGCCCGTCAAGGTCTTGGCGTGCGTCGTGCTGGTGCCCGTCGACTTGACGACACTGCCCCGCAGCAGCGTGTAGGTGTACGTCGCCCCGGCCGGGCCGGCGTCGGTGAAGGAGGTGATGCTGAGGGAGATCGCCTCGTTGCTGCTCGGGCTGCTGCACGTGAAGCTGCCATGCACGACGGTGGCGACCTCCATCGTGGCTGTGGACACGCTCAGGGTCGGCGCCTTCGACGAGGTGAACTTCGCCGTCGCCATGCTCGGGACCATCACCAAAAACGCCACGACCAGCACGACGCACGCTGCGCGGCGGCAGCGGTCGAAGGTGATCATCGGGTGGGCTCCATTGTGGTCGGGGGGTCCGGTTGAGCCCAGTCTTCAGGTCGGGACTCAAGGGTGGCCCGGCGGAACCTCAAGAAACCGTCAAGTTCTGGCATCATTCAGCCATGTCGTCAGGAGCCTCGGGTGAAGATCGCAAGGCCCTCGTAGTCGAGGTCGACGAG
>JAOPYB010000001.1 GCA_025964835.1 Nocardioides sp.
AGGCCGAGCGCGGCGGCCGCGTTGTCGCCGGCGCCGGCGCCCAGCACCGCCCCGGCCGCGGCAAGCCCGGCCTGCTCGCTGGGACCCACCACCCGGGGCACCAGCGGCTCTGCGCCGAAGGCCCGCTGCAGCAGGTCGGTCCGGTACTGACCGGTCTCGGCGGACCAGTAGCCGGTCCCGCTGGCGTCGCTGCGGTCGGTCGTGACGGTCGAGGGGTCGCCGCCGCCGCGCAGCCGCCAGGTCAGCCAGTCGTGGGGCAGGCAGACCGCGGCCGTGCGCGCCGCCTGCTCGGGCTCGTGCTCGGCCAGCCAGCGCAGCTTGGTGATCGTGAACGAGGCGACGGGGACGACGCCGACCGCGTCGGCCCAGGCCTGCGCACCGGCCGGTCCCTCGCCGAGCTCGGCGACCAGGTCGGCCGCGGCCTGAGCCGAGCGGGTGTCGTTCCAGAGCAGGGCCGGGCGCACCACCTCGCCGCCCTCGTCGAGGCAGACCATGCCGTGCTGCTGACCGCCGACGGCAACCGACTCGACGTCGTCGAGCCCGCCCGCCTGGGCCGCCGCGGTCTCGAGGGCCGACCACCAGGCCGCGGGGTCGACCTCGGTGCCGGGCGGGTGCGCCGCCCGGCCGGACCGGACCAGGGCCCCGGTCTCGGCATCGCGGACGACGACCTTGCAGGACTGCGTGGAGGAGTCGATGCCAGCCACGAGCGTCACGCGGATCTCCTTTCGTCGGGGGCGTAGACCGAACCGCTGATCAGCCGGGCGGCACCGATCACACCGCCCTCGTCACCGAGCTCGCTCAGCACGATCGGCAGGTTGCCGGTGGCCAGCGGGAGCGAGCGGCGATAGGTGACACCCCGGATCTCGGCGAGCAGGGCGGGCCCGAGGCCGGTCACCCCGCCCCCGATGACGATCAGGCCGGGGTTGAAGAACGAGACGAGGCTGGCGAGCACCTCACCGACGCGCCGCCCGCTGTCGCGGATCAGCTGGACGGCCTGGGGGTCGCCCTGGGCGACCGCGAGCGCCAGGTCGGCGGCGGTCAGCTCGCCCTTCTGCCCCAGCAGCGCGGCCAGGGCCGACGACCCGCCGGACCGTGCCGCGGCGGTGGCGTCGCGGGCGAGGGCCGCGCTGCCGGCGAAGGCCTCGAGACAGCCCGTGTTGCCACACGCGCAGGTCGGCCCGACGTCGTCGACCCGGATGTGGCCGATGTCGCCGGCGCACCCGTCGACGCCCCGGTAGAGATCACCGTCGATCACGATGCCGCAGCCGATCCCGGTGCCGATCTTCACGAAGAGGAAGTCACGGACGCCGCGCGCGACACCGGCGTGCTGCTCGCCCACCGCGAGCACGTTGACGTCGTTGTCGAGGACCACCGGGCAGCCGAGCTCCCGCGACACCGCGTCGCGGACCGGGTAGCCGTCCCAGCCGGGCATGATCGGCGGCGACACGGAGACCCCGCGATGGAAGTCCACCGGCCCCGGGACCCCGATCCCCACACCCATGGGCCGGTCGACCCCGACCTCGGCGAGCACCTCACGGACGCACTCGAGCGCCGCGGCCAGCACGGTCTCCGGACCCTGCCGGATGTCGCACGCCCGGGTGCTGGTGGCCAGGACGACCAGCCGGCCGTCCGTGACCCCGACCGAGAGCCCGGTGGCCCCGATCGCGATCCCGACGAAGCGGATCTCCGGGGCCAGGTCGACCAGCGTGGACCGCCGTCCTCCCCGCGACGCCGCGGGGCCCGCCTCCTGCGCGAGGCCGAGCTCGGCGAGTCGGGTCACCTCGACCGCGATCGTGGTGCGGGAGACCAGCAGCCGGTCGGCAAGCTGGGCCTTCGAGAGCGGCCCCTCGTCGCGCAGCTCGGCGAGCAGCCGAGCCTGCATGGGGCTCTCGGCCCGGCCTGCCAGGGAATGACGCACGGGGGGATCCTCGCACGTGGCGCTAGTGCGAGGCCGTCGCTGCGAGCTGGTCCCGCACGTAGTCGCCGAAGGCGCGGTGCCCGGCCGGGGTGAGGTGCAGGTCGTCGTCGAGGTAGGACAGGTCGAGCCCGGACATCCGGATGTACCGGATCCCGTGGGCCTCGGCCACGCCGGCCAGCAGCGTGTCGAGCCGGGGCACCGCGGCGGCCCGCGACGGGGCGAGCGCCGGGCCCACCACGACCACGCGGTCGCCGTGCAGCTCCCGCAGCAGCCGGACGAAGCCGGCGCGGACGTCGGGCAGCGGCTGGTCGTAGTCGTTCAGCCCGCCCTCGACGACGACGAGGTCGGCGCCGCCGCGCAGCGCGGCCGGGGCCCGGTCCGCGAACGAGACGCCGGCGCACTCGCTGGCACCCGGGGTGAAGCCGGAGCCCGAGAAGCCGGCGACGTGCACGGTGCCCCGGAGGCGCGAGGGCCAGGAGCTCGCCGGCGAGAAGAGCCCGAGGCCGGCGGAGTAGGAGTCGCCGAGGACGACGACCCGCTCACCGGACCCGCTGACCGCGTGCGCACGGGCCACGGAGTCCGCGGCGAACCGCTCGCAGCGCGGCAGGTCGGCACCGCGGGCACGGGCGGCGTACAGCGTCAGCGTGGACGCGAGGAGCACGACGAGGAGCACGACGAGGAGCACGGCGACGCCGAGCGCCCGGCTGCCTGCTGACCTGCGCGGGACGAGGCCCGCGACCCCCCGATGGACCACGTGCTCGATGATGCGCTGCGCCCGCACCGGCCGGAGGCGAAATTGCGGAACTGGTGGTCGCCCGCAACAAACCCGTGACCGGGCCCGGAGCCGGGTATGCGGGTCAGGAGACGGCGTACGCCGAGAGCTCGCCGGCGAGGTCCTCGTGGGCGCGGCCGGAGACGAGGGTGCCCTCGCCGGTGTGCTCCATCGAGGCGATCTCGCCCTGCTGGTGGATGCGGTTGATCAGGTCGCCGCGCTCGTAGGGCAGCAGCGCCTTGAACTCGACTCCCGGCCGGGGCAGCTCGCCCTCGACCAGCGCGAGGGCCTCGGCGATGCCCTCGCCGGTCTTGGCGCTGACGACGACGGAGTGCGGCTCGTGCTGGCGCAGCCGGGCCAGCACCATCGGGTCGGCGGCGTCGGCCTTGTTGATCACGACGAGCTCGGGCACCTGGCTGGCGCCGATCTCGGCGAACACCTCGCGCACGGCGGCCAGCTGGCCCTCGGGGTCGGGGTGCGAGCCGTCGACCACGTGCAGGATCAGGTCGGAGTCGGCGACCTCCTCCAGGGTCGAGCGGAACGCCTCGACGAGCTGGTGAGGCAGGTGCCGGACGAACCCGACGGTGTCGCTCATCGTGTAGACGCGCCCGTCGGAGGTGGTGGTGCGCCGGGTCGTGGGGTCCAGGGTGGCGAAGAGCGAGTCCTCGACGAGCACGCCCGCGTCGGTGAGCCGGTTGAGCAGCGAGGACTTGCCGGCGTTGGTGTAGCCCGCGATCGACACCGACGGGATCGAGTGCCGCTTGCGCTCCTGGCGCTTGGTGT
>JAOPYB010000007.1 GCA_025964835.1 Nocardioides sp.
GACGCGTCACCGGTGGCGTAGTCCTCGGCGCCGAGCGCCAGGATCCGGTCGAGCGGGACACCGGGGGTCGCGCCGGTCTCGCCGAAGTACTGCTCGACGAGGGTGCGCGGGAAGCGGTCGATGCCGGCGGGCACCGGCGTGTGGGTGGTGAACACCGTGGACGCGCGGCCGACCTCGAGGGCAGTGTCGAAGTCGAGCTCCGGCCCCCCCTCGGCGACGGTCAGCTCGCGGATCCGCTCGAGGCCCAGGAAGCCGGCATGGCCCTCGTTGGTGTGGAACACCTCGGGCGCCTCGTGGCCGGTGATCCGCGAGAAGGCGCGCAGGGCGCGGACGCCACCAACACCCAGCAGCAGCTCCTGGCGGAGGCGGTGCTCGGAGTTGCCGCCGTAGAGGCGGTCGGTCACGTCGATGTAGTGGTCGGGGTTGCCCTCGACGTCGGTGTCGAGCAGCAGGAGCGGCACCCGGCCCACGCTGGCCACCCAGATCCGGGCGATCAGGTCGGGGCCGCCGGGCATCGCGATCGAGATCGTGGCGCGGGAGCCGTCGGCCTCGCGGAGCAGCGAGATCGGCAGGCCGTCGGGGTCCAGGACCGGGTAGGTCTCCTGCTGCCAGCCCTCACGGGAGAACGCCTGCTTGAAGTAGCCGTGGCGGTAGAGCAGGCCGACGCCCACGATCGGGACCCCGAGGTCGCTCGCTGCCTTGAGGTGGTCACCGGCCAGGATGCCGAGGCCGCCGGAGTACTGCGGGAGGACGGCGGTGATGCCGAACTCCGGGGAGAAGTAGCCGATCGCGCGCGGTCCGTCGGTCGCCTGCTTCCGCTGGTACCAGCGGTCGCCCGTGAGGTAGGCCTCGAGGTCGGCGCGGACCACGCGCAGCCGCTCCAGGAAGGACGCGTCGGCGGCCAGCTCGTCGAAGCGGGCCCGGCCGACGGCGCCGAGCAGCTTGACGGGGTCGTGACCCGTCGACTCCCAGAGGTCGGCGTCGAGGGCGGCGAAGACGTCCTGAGTCGCCGGGTGCCAGGACCACCTCAGATTGCCGGCCAGCTCGCCGAGGGCGGCCAGGGCGGGAGGAAGGACAGGTCGGACGGTGAATCGTCGAATCGCGCGCACCAGAGGACCGTAGCGTGATTCTTGGATCGATCCAACAGTTTGCTATGACCGGTCCGGGGCGGCGCCGCGTGGCCGGAGACGAAGGTCACGCCATAACCCCCGCCCGCGCACCGCGTTGTGTGGGGCATGACACCCACTCCCCTGCGCCGCGGGCGGTTCGCCACCGCCGGCCTGGCCCTGCTGACCGTCACCCTGGTCCCCGGGCTCGCGCAGCTCCCCGCCCTCGCCAGCAGCCCCACCCCCGCTGCCGCGTCCGCCGACCAGCTCATCACGCCGGGAGACCCCGTCGCGGGGCTCGGCGACCTGGACCTCCGTGGCGCCGCCCTGCCGTCCGCCCTGCAGCGCAGTGCCGTGGCCCGACTCGGCGCGGTCGACGTCCGCTGGAACGAGTTCGGCACACCCGCCTCGCTGCTGCCGGCCGACGGCGTGCTCGCGAAGGCCACGTCGAGCGACCCCGTCGCCGCCGCCCGAGCCTGGCTCAGCCAGAACGCCGCCGTGTTCGCGATGAGCCCCTCACAGGTCGCCGACCTCGAGCTCGTCAACAGCCAGGAGCTCGCCCAGAGCGATGCCCGGGCCGTGCTCTTCCGCCAGAAGTTCGGTGACCTCACCCCGGCCCTGGACAGCATGGTCACGGTGGGGGTCGCCAACGGCGAGATCGCCTACGCGTCCTCCTCGATCACCCGCACCACCGGGACCGCGCCCGCCACCACCCTGTCGCCGCAGCAGGCGTGGGCCAGGGCCGCCGCCAACGTCGGGCGCACCGTCGCCCCCAGCGTCCTCGGCAGCATCACGTCGAAGGTCAGCGGTGGCTGGACCCGCCTCACCGTGCCCGGCTTCGCCCAGCAGCAGCAGGTCCGACTGCGCGCGCTCGCACTCGCCGACGGCTCGGTCCGGCCGGTCTTCGAGACCAACGTGCTCGACGTCGAGAAGGGCTCGGCGTTCGCCTACACCCTCATGGTCGACGGCGTGACCGGCAAGATCCTGCACCGCCAGAACCAGGCGGAGAACAACAACGACGCGTTCCCGTTCCAGGGCGAGATCACCGCGACCGAGTGCGGCCCGAAGCACGAGTTCGAGCTGACCGACGACAACACCAAGCAGATCGTCGCCGTCGCAGCGATGGCGAACACTCTCAACGACGTCGTCGTGAAGATCTTCGACCCGCAGGGCGGGCTCCTCGTCGCCGGCGACCTCGGCACCAGCCCCGAGACCGCGACGTACTCCTCGGACTCGATCCCCGCCGGCATCTACTCGATGCAGGTCTGCCCCTTCGACAGCCCGACCGTGCCGTTCGTGCCGCCGGGCAACTACGCCGCGTCCGTCACGACCAGCGACTCCACCACTCCGGGCGGCGCCGACGTGGGCTTCCCGCCGATGTGGCGCTACTTCACCGCGAACCCGTCGCTGAGCTCGTTCGGTGCCGGCACCCCCTCCAACTCCGTGATCGGTTGCTGGGTCGCCGGCGCGGGCTGCAGCAGCCCGACCGGACCGTTCCGCAACGTCGCCGCCCCGGGCCCGTGGGACACCACCACCCAGACCGGTGAGTCCACGCTGACCACGGTCGGCAACAACGCCAACACCCACGAGGCGTGGCTGAGCCCCGACTCCCCCGGCGGCACCGAGCAGGCGCCGGTCTCCCCGACCCGGGAGTACACCGCCGAGTTCACCGACGCGTGGAACAACTCCAAGTGCGACCCGACCAACCTGGTCCCCGGCGGCAACGACATCGACCAGACGGTCACCAACCTCTTCGTGGCCCACAACCGGATGCACGACTTCTCCTACTACCTGGGCTTCACGGAGGCCAACTACAACCTCCAGCTCGACAACCTGGGCCGCGGCGGCGCCGACGGCGACCAGGAGGTCGGCAACGCCCAGGCCGGCGCGCTGACCGGTGGCCAGCCGTCGTACCTCGGTCGTGACAACGCCAACCAGATCACGCTCCAGGACGGCACCCCCGGCATCACGAACCAGTACCTCTTCCAGCCGATTGCCGGCGCGTTCTACGCACCGTGCACCGACGGCGGCCTCGACATGGGCATCGTCGGCCACGAGTACACCCACGCGATCAGCAACCGCATGATCGGCGGGCCCGACGAGGGCATCACGTCCGAGCAGGGCGGCGCCATGGGCGAGTCGTGGGGCGACCTGACGGCCGGCGAGTACATGTTCAGCCACGGCTACTCCAACGGGGGCAACCCCTGGGCAGTCGGCGTCTACGCCACCGGCAACAGGTCGGTGGCCATCCGCGACTACGCCATCAACCGGAACCCGCTGAACTACTCCGACTACGGCTTCGACAGCACCGGCCCGGAGGTCCACGCCGACGGCGAGATCTGGAACGGCACGCAGTGGAGCGTCCGCCAGGCCCTGGTCAAGAAGTGGAACGCCAAGTACCCGTACGACAACAAGGCACTCCAGCTCCGCTGCGCGCAGGCCGGCACGACCAGCACGCCGCTGCCGGCCGCCCAGTGCCCCGGAAACCGGCGCTGGATCCAGCTCGTGTTCGACGCCTTCCTGCTCCAGCAGGGTGCGACCTCGATGCTCGACGCCCGCGACGCGATGCTCGCGGCCGACAAGATGCGCTTCGGTGGCAAGGACCTCAAGGTCATGTGGGACGCCTTCGCCAGCCGCGGCATGGGCAAGGGCGCCAAGACCAACGCCGACTCCGACGACCCGAAGCCGAGCTTCGCGTCGCCGAAGGCGAAGAACGCGACCGTGAAGTTCGTGGGGTTGGGCCACGGGAACGTGTACGTCGGTCACTACCAGGCGCGGGCGACCCCGATCGCGGACCTCAAGTCGAAGTCCAAGCTGGACAACGTCGCCAAGCTCGCCCCCGGCCGCTACGAGATGCTCTACACGTCCCCGGGCCGTGGGTTCAAGCGGTTCCACCTGAGGGTCTCCCCGGGTCAGCACAAGACCGTGCACGTGCGGTCCCGCAAGGACCTCGCGGCCCGGGCGTCCGGCGCCAAGGTCATCTCGGCCAGCGCGGGCTCGCTGAACCAGAAGTTCCTCATCGACGGCAAGGAGGCCACCGCCTGGGGCGGCGTCTCCGACACCAACGTCGACGCCACGCACCCCTTCGTCACCGTCGACCTGGCCGGCGGCGTGCACAAGGTGCGACGGGTCCAGGTCAGCGCGATGCTGAACCCGGCCCCGGCGAGCGCGACCGACGTGCCGCTCGCGGCCGACCCGGACTCCGCGTCGCGGTTCACCGCGCTGCGGCGGTTCGCGCTCGAGGCGTGCGTCAAGAGCTGCTCCTCGGCCAACGCGAAGTGGACGCGGTTCTACGTCTCGAAGGCCAACGCCTTCCCGGCCGTCCGCCCCCGACCGGTAGCGCCGAACCTGACGCTGCGGTCCTTCAAGGTGAAGCCCACGAGGGCCGCCGCGGTCCGCCTGGTCGCGCTGGAGAACCAGTGCACGGGCTTCGCGGGGTACGCCGGCGAGCTCGACAACGACCCGGTCAACGACACGGACTGCAAGTCCGCCTCCGACCGGGGCACGATCGTCCACGCGGCGGAGCTCCAGGTCTACTGACCCGGCCCGCGGAGACGGATCCGCGCATCCCACCGAACGGGTGGACCCCTCCGGGTTCACCCGTTCGGGCATTTGTTGCCCGGGTTGTTTCGGCCAGCGGACTCCGGGACGCCCCCGGCTTGCGTGCGGCCCCGGCGACCGGCAAGTGTGGAGCCATGGTCGGCCGAATCCCCGTCATGAACGTCATGCCCGTCGTCGACCTCGGACGACTTCCAGCCAAGGCCACGGTGGGAGAGCCCTTCCCCGTGTCCGCCACCGTGTTCCGGGAGGGGCACGACAAGCTCGGCGCAGAAGTGGTCCTCACCGGGCCCGACGGCTCCCGCCG
>JAOPYB010000077.1 GCA_025964835.1 Nocardioides sp.
GCCGCGACGGTCCGCGCCCTCGGCACCATCGGCCAGGACTTCGCCCGCGACACCGCCGACGTGACCGACCGCGAGAACATCCAGTACCACTGGATCCGCATCGAGGACGTCCCCGCGATCTGGGAGCGCCTCGAGTCCGCCGGCCTGAGCACGCTCGAGGCCTGCGGCGACTCCCCGCGCCCGTTCCTCGGCTCCCCCGTGGCCGGGGTGGCGGCGGACGAGATCATCGACGGCAGCTCCGCGCTCGACGAGATCCGGCGCCGCTACATCGGCAACCCGGAGTTCTCGAACCTGCCGCGCAAGTTCAAGACCGCGCTGACCGGCCACCCCTCGCACGACGTGTCGCCCGAGACCAACGACGTGTCCTTCGTCGGCACCGTCCACCCCGAGCACGGCCCCGGCTTCGACCTCTGGGTCGGCGGCGGGCTGTCCACCAACCCGATGCTCGCCCAGAAGCTCGGCGTGTGGATCCCGCTCGATGAGGTCGCCGACGCCTGGGAGGGCGTGGCGTCCGTCTTCCGCGACTACGGCTACCGCCGGCTGCGCTCGCGCGCCCGGCTGAAGTTCCTCGTCCAGGACTGGGGCGTGGAGAAGTTCCGCGAGATCCTCGAGACCGAGTACCTCGAGAAGGCGCTCGTCTCCAACCCCTCGCCCGAGGCCCCCGTCGAGCACCGCGACCACATCGGCGTGCACCCGCAGAAGGACGGCAAGCTGTACGTCGGCATCGCGCCGACGGCCGGCCGGGTGTCCGGCACGCTGCTGGTCCAGCTCGCCGACCTGATCGAGGAGTACGGCGTCGCCGGCGCCCGGCTCACGCCGTACCAGAAGATCGTGCTGATCGGCGTCGAGCCGGCTGTCGTCGACGAGCTGCTCGACCGGCTGGACGCGATCGGCCTCTCGGCCCGCCCGTCCAACTGGCGCCGCAACACGATGGCCTGCACCGGCATCGAGTTCTGCAAGCTGGCCATCGTCGACACCAAGCAGCGGGCCGCGGACCTCGTCACCGAGCTCGAGAAGCGCTTCCCCGACCTCGAGGTGCCGATCACGGTGAACGTCAACGGCTGCCCCAACGCCTGTGCCCGCACCCAGGTGGCGGACATCGGGCTCAAGGGCCAGCTGGTGATGTCCGAGGGCGAGCAGGTCGAGGGCTTCCAGGTCCACCTCGGTGGCGCCACCGGCCTGAACGCCAACTTCGGCCGCAAGCTGCGGGCCCACAAGGTCACGAGCGCCGGCCTGGACGACTACATCACCAACGTCGTGGAGTCGTTCCTGGCCGACCGGGCCGACGACGAGAGCTTCGCGACCTGGGTGCACCGGGCCGACGAGGACCTGCTGCGCGGCGAGAGCCGCGAGCGGCAGCTGGCGGAGGCGGGCACAGCATGAGCGAGCGCGGCATCCCCTTCCACTGCCCCTACTGCGGCGACGAGGACCTCCGTCCCCACGAGGTCGTAGACGCCTCGGGCGAGGTCACGTCCCCGCATGGCACCTGGGAATGCCGTTCGTGCCTGCGGGCGTTCTCCCTGAAGATGCTCGGCCTGGTCCGACCCTCAGGAGCGAACTCATGACCGCTGCCACCACCCAGAAGGCCCGCGACTTCCGCGGCACGCACACCGAGGGCCGCGAGCCCGAAGAGCTCCGCGAGCTGGTGTCCCACGTCGGCGCCGAGCTCGAGCTCGCCCCGGCCGAGAACATCATCGAGTGGGCGGTCGCCACGTTCGGCGAGCGCTTCTGCATCACCTCCTCGATGGGTGACGCCGTGCTGGCGCACCTCGCCGCCAAGGTCGCGCCGGGCGTCGACGTCGTCTTCCTCGACACCGGCTACCACTTCGTCGAGACCATCGGCACCCGCGATGCCGTCGAGGCCACCCTGGACGTCAACCTGCTCACGATCACGCCCGTGCAGAGCGTCGCCGAGCAGGACGCGGCGTACGGCAAGGACCTCTACAAGACCGACCCCGACCTGTGCTGCAAGCTGCGCAAGGTCCAGCCGCTGGCCGACTCGCTCGACCAGTACGACGCCTGGGCGACCGGCCTGCGCCGCGCCGAGACCCACAACCGGGTGATCGCGCCGGTCGTCGGGTGGGACGCCAAGAAGGGCAAGGTCAAGGTCTCGCCGCTGGCGCGCTGGTCGGACGAGCAGGTCGAGCGCTACATCGCCGAGAACGGCGTGCTCGTGAACCCGCTCGTCTACGACGGCTACCCGTCGATCGGCTGCTGGCCGTGCACCCGACGCGTCGCCCCCGGCGAGGACGCGCGCAGCGGCCGCTGGGCCGGCACCAACAAGACCGAGTGCGGGATCCACTCATGACGACCGCCCGCTCCCCCGAGTTCCCCCGGATCGACAGCGTTGTCGGTCGTCGCTCAACCAACGAGAGGAGGCCGCGCTGATGGCTGCTCCTGCACTGGTGGCTCTGGCTCACGGAAGCAGAGACCCGCGGTCCGCCGCGACGATCACCGCCCTGGTCGACGAGGTCCGCGCGATGCGCCCGGACCTGCGGATCGAGCAGGCGTTCCTCGAGCTGTCCCGACCGTCGTTCACGACGGTCGTCGACCGGCTCGTCAAGGCGGGGTACGACGAGATCGTCGTCGTCCCGCTGCTGCTGACCGAGGCCTACCACGCCAAGGTCGACGTCCCCAGCGCCATCGCCGCGGCCGCCGCGAGGCACGAGGGCGTGCAGATCCGCGCGACCCCGATCCTCGGCTTCGAGGCGAGCTTCCTCGAGGTGCTCGACGTGCGCATGCGCGAGGCGCTCAAGGCCTCCCGGGTGCGCGAGCTCGACGCCCTGGTGCTCGCCGCGGCGGGCTCCAGCGACCCGCTGGCCAACCAGGCCGTCGCTCGGCTCGCCCGCGTCTGGGGCCAGCGCCACAAGCTGCCCGTGACCGCGGCCTTCGCCTCGGCGTCGCCGCCGGCCACGGGCGAGGCGGTGCGGCAGTTCCGCGCCGAGGGTCGTCGGCACATCGCCGTCGCCTCGCTGTTCCTGGCCCCCGGCTTCCTGCCGGACCGGGCCGCGGAGCTCGCCCTGGAGGCAGGCGCGATCGCGGTCTCCCAGCCGCTCGGCGCCCACCCGGAGCTGGCGCGCACGATCCTCGCCCGCTACGCCGTCGGCGCCGTGGAGCTCGTCCCCGTCTGACCCGGACGCCTCCCGGCGGCGTCAGCCGACCAGCGTGGCCAGCAGGTGGTCGAGCTGGCGCGCCGGGTCGGTCGTGACACCGCCGTGGACGGGACCCGGCTGCAGGACCGTGCTCTTGGGTGCCTTGATGAAGCCGAACCGCTGCCCGAGCGGTTCCGTGGCGGCCGCTCCCCCGCGCGCGTCTCCGGCGCAGATGCCGTCCACGAAGTCGAGCGCGTCGCAGACCTGGTCCAGGTCGATGGTCGGGTCGAGGGCGGCGAGCCGCTCGCGGTCGACCTGCCACGCGAGGCCCAGGTAGTCGGTGGCCTGGCAGTAGACGACGACCCCCACGTTGAGGAACTCCTCGCGGTCCACGCGGGGCACGCAGCGCAGCACGACGTACTGGTAGGCCAGCCGGGTGCCGCTCATGCCGAAACCTGCCGCGGCAGCCACTGACGGGTGCCGAGGCGAGCCGTCAGGAACGCGACGTACGAGGACCGCAGGTGCTCGGGCGACCCGACCTCGGGGCTCTCGGACAGCCAGGCGTCGGGGACCTGGGCGACGACGTCGGCGAAGACGTCCTCGGTGAGCAGCGCCCGGACCTCCTCGTCGGCCGCCGGCAGCGCGGCCGCCTGGTCGAGGAAGACGTGGCCGTCGGGGCGCCAGGGCTGGGCTGCGAAGCGGGCCGGGTCGGTGACACCGTTCGACCAGGCGTGGTGGAAGTAGAGCGCCGCGCCGTGGTCGATGACCCAGAGGTCGCCGTGCCAGAAGAGCAGGTTGGGGTTGCGCCAGGTGCGGTCGACGTTGGCGCAGAAGGCGTCGAGCCAGAGCACCTTCGCCGCCTCGCCGGCGCCGGTCGGGAGGTCACCGTCGAAACCGAAGGACCCCGGCAGGAAGTCGACCCCGAGGTTCAGCCCCGGGCTCGCCTTCAGCAGGTCCTGCACCTCCTCGTCGGCCTCGTAGCGCGCGATCTCCGGATCCAGGTCGAGCGCGACCAGGTCGGGGGTGTGCAGCCCGATCCGACGGGCGAGCTCACCGACGATGACCTCGGCGACGAGCACGCGGACGCCCTGCCCGGCGCCGCGGAACTTGCAGACGTAGGTCCCGAGGTCGTCGGCCTCGACGATCCCGGGCAGGCTGCCACCCTCGCGCAGCGGTGTGACGTAACGCGTCACGGAGACGGTCCGGATCACGACAGCGGGGTCTCGTCGCTCAGCCGCTTGCGCTCGACCCCGACGTCGAAGCGCGGCGCGGGCCACTGCGGGTCCATCGCCACCAGGGTGTCGTGGAGCAGCCGGCCGATGGCGAGGTCGCGGTACCACTTCTTGTCACTCGGGATCACGTGCCAGGGCGCGTGCTCGGTGTTGGTGCGCTCCAGGGCGAGCTCGTAGGCCTCGCGGTAGCGCGGCCACAGCCCGCGCTCGGTGACGTCCTGCGGGTTGTACTTCCAGTACTTCGCCGGGTCGCCGAGGCGGGCCAGGAGTCGCTCCTTCTGAGTGTCCGCGGAGATGTGCAACATGCACTTCACGATCGTCGTGCCGCCCTCGACGAGCTCCCGCTCGAAGTCGTTGATCGCTCCGTAGCGCCGTTCGATCTCGTCCGGACCGGCCATGGCCCGCACCCGGGCGATCAGCACGTCCTCGTAGTAGGAGCGGTCGAAGACACCGATGTAGCCCGGCTCCGGCAGCGCCCGCCGGATCCGCCAGAGGAAGTCGTGCTCCCGCTCCTCGTCGGTCGGTGCCTTGAACGAGGTGATCCGCACGCCCTGCGGATCGACCAGCCCGACCGTGTGCCGTAGCACGCCGCCCTTGCCGGAGGTGTCCATCCCTTGCAGCACCAGCAGCACCCGACGCGCCGAGCCGCTCCGCCCCTCGGCGAAGAGTCGCTCCTGCAGGTCGCTCAGTCCCTCACCGAGCGCGAACAGCGCGGCCTTGCCACGCTTCTTGCCGCCCTTGGCGCCCGGGGAGGCCGCCGTGTCGATCGCGGACAGGTCGACCGGGCCCTCGGGCAGCCGGAAGGGGTGGTCGCTCATGGGGCCATCATGTCCCACCGGGATTCGAGAGGGTCGCCGCGCGACCTCCGCAACCAGCGAGACCCTCACCCCAGGACGCGGGGCACGTCGAGGGTGCAGCCCACCACGGTGTCGACGCTGCCGTCGTCCTGGGGCTCGTCGAACCAGAGGCCCTCGGTGAACCCGGCCTTGGCCAGGATCCGCAGCGACGCACCATTGCGGTGGTCGGGCGCGGCGAAGAAGGCTCGCGAGTCGGGGAACCGGTGCCGGGTGCGCAGCATCCAGGCCCACAGGACGCGGACACCGAGCCCGCGCCCGGTCCAGGCGGGCTCCCCGATGGCGTAGTCGAGACCGATCGCGTCCGGGTCCGGCCCGAGCAGCGCGTAGTCGGGGTAGTCGCCGACCCGGTAGTCCTGCAGGAACCCGACGGAGCGGCCGTTGACCTCGGTCACCCACATCCTGGTGGGTGTCATCCCGTCGATGCTCGGGCCGTACTTCTCCGCCACCAGGTCGGGGGTCGGCTCGCCGTCGGAGGCCCACCAGCGGTGCACGTGCTCGCTCTGCCGCCACCGGGTCAGGTCGGGCAGGTCGCCGCGGGTCATCGCCCGCACCGTCACCCGGGTGTCGTGGTCGACGACGAAGTGCTTCACCTCGCCCGAGAGATCCACCGGGACGGGCTCGACGTGGAAGCTCGCGACGGTACGGCGCGCCGCGGACGCCCACGACTCCCCGTGGCGCACCACGCCGGCCAGGTCGCGGCCGCGGTCGTGCACGACGACCCGGACCGCGGGTTCCTCCGTCACGGAGCCGAGAGTAGCGGCGCCTCCGTCGACCAGGGGAACTCGATCCAGGACGCGGTGCGTCGCCAGACGTACTCGGGCTTCACGACGGATTGCGGCTTCTCGTAGACGACGGCGATCCTGGCCTCGGCCACGTGGTCGCTGACGAACTCCTGGACGATCTCGAGCGTGCGCCCGGTGTCGGCCACGTCGTCGGCGATCAGCACCCGCAGCCCGGACAGGTCGACGAGGTCGGGGGTGGGCGGCAGCACGATCGGCATCTCGAGCCGCTGGTCGACGCCGGTGTAGAACTCGACGTTGATCACCGAGAGGTTCTTGACCGAGAGCGCGTAGCCCAGGCCCATGCCGAGCGCGAGCCCGCCGCGCGCGATCGAGAGG
>JAOPYB010000082.1 GCA_025964835.1 Nocardioides sp.
CTGGCCAGGGTCAGGTCGCTGACGACGTGCAGGCTGTGGCCGCCGCCGGCCGCCCAGCCGTTGACGACGGCGATCACGATCTTGGGCATGAAGCGGATCAGCCGCTGGCACTCCAGGATGTGCAGGCGCCCCAGCTTGGCCTGGTCCACGAACTCAGAAGTCTCGCCCGCTCTACCATCTGCTCCCTCCGGCCGCGTGTACTGGTAGCCGGCCCGACCGCGGATCCGCTGGTCGCCGCCGGTGCAGAACGCCCACTTGCCGTTCTTCTCGCTCGGGCCGTTGCCCGTGAGCAGCACGCAGCCCACGTCGCTCGAGATCCGCGCGTGCTCGAGGACCCGGAGCAGCTCGTCGACGGTGTGCGGCCGGAAGGCGTTGAGGATGTCCGGGCGGTCGAACGCGACCCGGACCGTGCCGTGCGCCTTCGCCCGGTGGTAGGTCAGGTCGGTCAGGTCCTCGAAGCCGGGGACCACGTCCCAGGCGTCCGCGTCGAAGATCTGGGACACACCCTCGATGGCACTCATGCGGCAAAGGTAGTGGTCTCGACAGCTCGACCACCGACAGGGCGAGGCTCGACCACCGACAGGCTGGAATCACGGACCGCGGCGTGGTGTTCTAGGGGTATGGCACTGACAGGAACGTACGTCCCCAGCAAGACCGAGTGGGTCCGCGACAACGTGGCCGAGTACGAAGCCACGAACGGCGAGAAGGGTTACGAACTCAACGGTTTCCCCGTCGTCGTGATCACGTCCGTGGGCGCCAAGTCGGGCAACCTGCGCAAGAACCCCGTGATGCGGGTCGAGCGCGACGGCACCTACGTCGCGATCGCCTCCAAGGGCGGCGCCGACGAGCACCCGGAGTGGTACCACAACTTCGTGGCCCACCCCGAGGTCGAGCTCCAGGACAAGGCCGAGAAGCACTCCTACCGGGCGCGCCGCGTCGAGGGCGAGGAGCGGGCGGACTGGTGGCAGTACGCCGTCGAGACCTGGCCCACCTACGGCGAGTACCAGAAGAAGACCGAGCGCGAGATCCCGGTCTTCGTGCTCGAGCGCATCTGAGCGGCGAAACCTTGAGGGGCCCGGCTCGTTGAGCGGGGCATGCGATCTCGTCTGGCCCTCGTCACGTCCCTGCTCGTCGGCGCGAGCCTGCTCGCCTCACCGGCGACCGCGGGACCCGATCCCACGAGTCCCGACTACACCACCCGCGACGCGCAGAACATCGCCGACGCCTACGGGCGGGTGACCGAGGGCCAGCTGCAAAACCCCGCATACCTCCCGGCGCTCGTGCAGGCCTCGACGCAGAAGAACGTCGACCAGCTCCTCGCCCAGGCAGCCTCGCCCACCCGCCCGGCGCTCACGCCGGGCAACCTGCTGCCCGGGTGGAACGTCGGCAACCCGCTGCGCGCCGGCTGGGAGCAGACCCGCGGCCGGATCAGGCGCGTCGCCTTCACCAACCAGTACGGCGCCCTCCTGCGCGGCACCGTCTACCGCCCGGCCCCGGGCGCGGTCGACCCCTATACCGGTCGTCGCCTGGAGGGACCCTTTCCGGGCGTGGTGCTGACCGAGGGGTCGGTGCAGGGGTCCGAGGGCATGTACGAATGGCTCGCCCAGGACCTCGCCGAGCGCGGCTACGTCGTGCTCACCTACGACGTCCAGGGCCAGGGCACCAGCGAGACCCTCCCCCACCAGGGCGGCCCCGCCGGGGCCGCGGGCCTCCCGTTCTGCGACCCGTTCGCGACCCCGGCGGACGGCGAGTCGACCGGCTGCCCCGGCGTGCCGGCGCAGCAGCTGTCGAACTTCGTGGTGGGCACCCGCAACGCGCTGGGGTTCTTCACCTCGACCCCGGACCGGCCCTACCGCAACCCGAAGGCGGCCGGCGCCGACGTGTCGGCGTACAACCCCTACTGGAAGCTCTTCGACCGCTCCCCCGACCCGCACCCGGCCACTCCCGGCCGCACCACCCGGATCGCGATTATCGGGCACTCGATGGGTGCCGCGGCCGTCTCGAAGGTGCAGGGCACCGACGACCGCGTGGCCGCAGTCGTCGCGCTCGACAAGCTCACCGGGCCCGGCTCCGAGGGGCCGCTCGACGGAGCCGGCAACACCCCCGTCGTGCCGGCCCTCGCCGTGCAGTCGGAGTACGGCTTCAGCGTCTCCCCGTGGTTCCTCAGTGGCGGCAGCTCGCTCACCCCGGAGGCCTCGCCGGACGGACCGGACCCGATGCGCGAGCGGCGCACCGGCTTCGACGCCTGGCGCAGGTCCGGCGTCGACTCGATGCTGGTCGTGCCGCGGGCCTCGACCCACCTCGAGTACACCGACATCCCGCTGGTGCTCCCGGCCAGCCGCTACGGCCAGGACCTCGCCAGCGTCTACGTGCAGCGCTGGCTGGACCGCTACCTCAAGCACCGCGACAACACCGACTCGCTGCTCGGCACCCACTTCCGCTACCTCGAGCCGGTGGGCAACGGCGAGTGGGCGCCCGTCGACCTCGCCCGCGACGACCTGCTGAGCTTCTACTACTGCTCGGCCTACGGGCTCGGGACCGACGGCGGCGTGCGCGCCTCGGGAGACATCACCGGCGTCGGCTGCTGACCAGCCGCCGACCCGCCCGAAACTTTCGATCGACCCGCCCGAAAGTTTCGGGCGGCTCGGCCATGGTGTCTGCGTGAGCGCCCGCATACCGGAGCCCAGCGCCGTACGTCGCTCCGCGCTGGCCGAACCGGCCGAGACCCCGCCCGCACGGTGGGTGGCGTTCCTCGTGCTGGCCAGCCTCGAGCACAGGAAGGAGATCCTGTCCCTCGTCCTGGGGCCTCGGTCGACTTCGCGGCTGATCACCCACCTGCTGCCGGGGCCGGCGCCCGGGCCAAGGACCTGGGCGTCATCACCTCGCCAACGCGCTCCCCCCAGGTGTTCGCGCCGATTCTGGCCAACGTGGTCCTGCAGGCCGTGGAGCGCGGCGGCGGCTCCGTCGAGACCCACGGGTCGGGCTTCTCGATGGGCTACTTCGCGGTCCACGGGGCCGCGTTCGTCGTGTCGATCCTCGGCTCGGTCTTCGTGACCCGGATCAGGTCCGCGCCCTGAGCGCTCGCGTCAGCCGGCGCGCGAGATCGACATCGCCAGCGCGACCAGGTGGCCCAGCCGGGCAAGCTCGGAGTCGAGGAACTCCGGGCCACCGCGGCGGCCGATCATCACGATCTCGTGCTTGTTCAGGCGTGCCCCGCAGTGCACGTTGTCGTCCTCGGTGTCCAGGCGAGCGGCGCGGCCGATCGAGGTGAAGGACAGGTCGGCCGGGGCTGCTTCGGTGGCGTAGACGACCCCCGCCTCCTTGCTGACCCGGGCGGCCCAGTCGGCCCGGAACGTGATCGGCAGCAGGTCGATCAGCCGGTCCAGGGCGGTGGCGGGGTTGCCGGTCATCTCCTCCACGGCCTCGAGGTCGAGGAAGAGGTTGCCGCCCGCGGCGTAGCGGCTGATCCAGACCACGCGCACGCCGTCGAGCGCGTTGCAGGCCGACACGATCGAGTCGGGCATCACGCCGGGTGCGATCTCGAGGAGGACGTCGTCGACGGCCGTGCTCTCGTCGTGGCGCTTCTCGACGATCTCGATGGCCTCGATGTCGCCGCCGGCCTCACCGATGGCGCTCGCCATGCGTCCCAGCGAACCGGGGACGTCGGGCAGCTCCACACGCAGCAGGAAGGGCATCTCAGACTCCAGGATCGACTGGTTGGACCCTAGCCGCCACACGTTGCCGGGCGGTTTCGGCGCCCAGCGGGTGAAATCGCCGACCCGCCGGGCTCTCGGTGACCGAGCATGTCGACATTCGGGCGGTCAGCGGGCCAGGCGCTGCCGCAGGCCGGTCGCCCGCTGGGCCCGGGTGCCGACCGCCGCGCGCACCGCCGCCTCGGTGCCGACGACGCGCACGCGCGACTGGGCCCGGGTGACGGCGGTGTAGAAGAGCTCGCGGGTCAGCAGCGGGGAGTCCTCGGGCGGCAGCAGCACGGTGACCGCGTCGGCCTGGCTGCCCTGGCTCTTGTGCACCGTCATCGCGTGCATGGTCTCCACCTCGCCGAGGCGCGAGGTGGCGAAGACCTGGTGGACGCCGACGCCCGCGATCACGGCCCGCACCGACTCGTCGGCCTGGCGGACCACCACGCCGGTGTCACCGTTGAAGAGGCCGAGCCCGTAGTCGTTGGCCGTGACCAGCAGTGGGCGGCCCGGGTACCACTCGGGGCCCCAGGCGATCGGTGTGCCGGTCTCGTCGCCGAGCCAGCGCTCGACCAGGCGGTTCCAGTGCTGGACGCCGTAGGGACCGGTCCGGTGGGCGCACAGCAGCCGGTGCCGGTCGAGGGCGGCGACCGCCGCCTCGGCGTCACCTGCCAGCGCGGCCGTGCGCACGTCGAGCGCGTGACCCAGCACCACCCGGCGGACCCGTTCGGTGGCGGCCGCGTCGTCGGGGTCGATCAGCTCGATCTCGGGCCCTCCGGCACGGAGCATCTCCAGCACCCGGTCGGCCTCGCCGTCGCGCAGCGCCTCGGCCAGCGCCCCGATCCGGGCACCGAAACGATGGGAGGTCCGCAGCGCCGCCACCGCACGCGGATCGCGCGCGGTCAGCCCGGTGACCAGGTCGGACAGCACCGCTCCGGCCTCGACGGAGGTCAGCTGGTCGGGGTCGCCGACCAGGAGCAGACGGGCCTCGGGACGGACCGACTCGACGAGGCGGGCCATCATCGTCAGGGAGACCATCGAGGTCTCGTCGACGACGACCACGTCGTGCGGGAGCCGGTTGCCGCGGTGGTGACGGAAGCGGGTGCGGCTGTCGGGACGCCAACCGAGCAGCCGGTGCAGGGTCTGCGCGGTCAGTGGTCCCAACCGGTGGCGGTCCTCGGGCGCCAGGCCCGCCGTGGCGGTCGCGACCGCCTCCTGGAGACGGGCCGCGGCCTTCCCGGTCGGGGCGGTCAGGGCGATGCGCAGGGGCGTGGCGGACTGCTCGGCGAGGAGCGCCAGCAGGCCGGCCACCGTGGTGGTCTTGCCGGTGCCCGGTCCGCCGGTGAGCACCGTCGTCCACTGGGTGGCGGCCGCACGGGCGGCGGCGCCCTGCTCGGCGTACCCGTCGTCGGGGAAGATCCGCTGCGATGCGGCATCGAGCATCCCGGCGTCCACGACCGGGGGCGGATGCGCGGCCCGCGCGATCAGGTCGTCGCGGACCTGCCCCTCCTCGCGCCAGTAGCGGTCGAGGTAGAGCAGATCGTGCTCGACCCGGACCACGGAGGCCGCGGCGACCGCGCTGGCGGCGACCCGGTCGAGCCAGCCGGCGGGCGGTGGCCAGGGCAGGTCGGGCAGCGAAGCGGCCAGCGCCGCGAGGTCGACGCAGACGGAGCCGTGGCGGACCGCGCGTACGGCGACGCCGAGCGCGAGCGCCACGGTCTCGTCGGCCTCGCCCACCACGGAGCAGAGTCGCCGGGCGACATGCACGTCGGCCGCCTCGAGCAGGCCGGCCGCGTTGAAGGCACCGAGCAGGCCGGTGACGTCGCGCACCAGCCGCCGGTCGTGCGGGTCGTCGGTCTCGAAGAGCTCGGTCATCGGGCCGCTCCCGTCGCGACGCCGTCGAGCAGGTCGGACAACCCCTCGATGAGCGCCACCGGCGGGCGCCAGCTGAAGACGCCGGCCGGGTGGCCCCCGGTCAGCGGTGTCTCGGGGCCGCACATGCCGCGGACGTAGAGGTAGAGAACGCCCCCGAGGTGGTCTTCCGGCCGGTAGTCGGGGACCCGCCAGCGCAGGTAGCGGTGGAGGACCACGGAGTAGAGCAGCGCCTGGAGGGGGTAGTGGGAGTGCAGCATCGCGTCGGCCAGCCGCTCGGGGGCGTAGTCGGCGGCCGTGAGGGGCTCCCCCGGCTCACCGAGCAGGTTGGTCTTGTAGTCGACGACGACGAAACGGGAACCGGCGCCGGAAGGGACGCGCAGCACCACGTCGATCGACCCGGACAGGTAGCCGCGCAGGGCCTGGTCGCCGAGGGTCGGGGCCTCGAGCCGCTCGGCGTAGGGGCGCAGCGGGTCGTCGGCGGGCAGGTGGGCGCGCAGCAGCGGCGCCACGTCCCGCAGGTGTACGTCGCCCGCCGGCACCCGCACGTCGCCCCCGGTGAGCGGGAACTCGAAGTCGAGCTCGCGGAGCCGGTCGGACAGCGGGATCTGTCCCAGCGTCAGCCCGGGGACGAGCGGTCCGAGCGGGGTGGCGTGCAGGGGTAGCAGCGCCTCGGCCAGCACCTCCGCGGTCACGTCGACCGGCCACCAGCGGAGCTGCTCGCCGGCCCGGGCCCGGAGCTCCGCAGCGAAGTCGGGCGCCCGGGGGTCGGCGTGCTCGAGCACGGCGTGCACCAGGCTGCCGAACGTGGCGCCGGCCGGCAGGTCGGCCATCGGGGAGAGCGTCGCCACCGTCGTCCCGGCGGCGACGGAGGGCGGCGTGGGCGCGACGACGGTCTCCTCGTCCTCGAGAGCCGGCATCTCGGGCTCACTCGAGACCGCGGCCGGCTCCTCCACCCGGATCAGCCCCGAGTAGGAGGTGCGCCGCCAGTCGGTGTCGACGGACCGGCCGAAGTCGCGGACCGAGAACGCCGTGGAGCGCGCCGGCGGGGCGGGGGCCGTGACCTTCTCCACCACGGACGGCTCGACGGTGGGCCCGCCGAGCTCCTCGAGCAGGGCCAGGACGCCCGCGGCGTACGGGTCGTCACGCACCCGGACCCGGTCCGGCACCTCGGCGACCCCGGGCCGGCGACCGAAGAGCAGGCGGTGCAGGCCGCCGTCGGGCGTGCTGGACGTGGGGGCCCACCAGGTGACGACCTGGGACTGGGCACGGGTCAGGGCCACGTAGAGCTCGCGCAGCTCCTCCCCGGCCTCCTCCTGCTGGTGCTTCGCCTCGTGGGCCCGCCAGTCGCCACCGGCCCGGCTGACGTCGAGGGTGCGGCGGCCGTCGGCGTCGTGGAAGAGCGCCGCGTCGACGTCGAAGAGGTGCTTCTGGTGGGCGAACGGCAGGTAGGTGATGGGGTACTGGAGGCCCTTGCTGGCATGGATGGTGACGATCTGGACTGCGGCTGCGTCGCTGTCCAGGCGGCGGGTGCGTTCGTTGGTGGCCGCGCGGAGCCGCTCCTGGCGGTACCACTGCAGCAGCGCGGTCAGCCCGAGCCGGTCACGGACGGCGGTCTCGTGGAGGGTCTGGGCGATGTGGCGGAGGTCGGTGAGCAGCCGCTCCCCGTCGGCGGTCGAGAGCACCCGGGCGGTCAGCCCGCGTTCCTCGCCGGCCTCGAAGAGGGCGGCGACACCCCGACCCCTCAGCAGGAGCGCCCAGCCACGGAGCGTGTCTGAGACACGGTCGGTGAGGTCCTCCCCCTCGGCGTCGAGGGCCGCGGTGGTCTCCCCGAAGAAGGCCGTGAGCGCGGCCGCCCGGACCCGGCCGGCGCGGTGCGGCTGCTCGATCGCCTCGAGGAGCGCCAGCCAGTCGTCGGCCGCGGGGGTCTGGAAGACATGACCCCCACCGGCGACGACCGCCGGGACCCCGACGTCGGCCAGCGCACGTTGCACGAGCAGCCCGTGGCTGCGCACGCCGACCAGCACGGCGACGTGGCCGGCGACGACGGGCTCGCCGGCCCAGGTGGCCCCGGCGGTCAGCAGGGCCGCGATGTCGGCGGCGCAGTCGCGCGCGATGTGGTCGCGGACGGCGGCCACCGCGATGTCACCCGACCTGGAGAGCCTGAACCCGTCGCGGGCGACCAGCCGCAGGCGGAACGGGGAGGGGTGCGGAGCACCTGCGAGCCGGCTGCCGCCATGGTGGGCCGCGACGTCGCGGACGACGATCTCCGGGTCGCCCAGCGCGGCCCCGCGCAGGACCACCTGGAGCCGCTCGACGAGTGCGCCGTCGCTGCGCCAGTTGGTCGCGAGCGTGGCCCGGGTGGTGGCGGTGCGGGCGGCGGCCAGGTAGGTGACCACGTCACCCCCGCGGAAGGCGTAGATGGCCTGCTTGGGGTCGCCGATGAGCACGATGGTGGCGTGGCCGGTGAAGGCCCGGTCGAGGACCTGCCACTGGACCGGGTCAGTGTCCTGGAACTCGTCGACGAGCACGATCCGCCAGCGGGCCCGCATCCGGTCGCGGGCCGGAGCGTCGTCGGCCTCCAGCGCCGCGGCCAGGCGGCCGAGCAGGTCGTCGTAGCTGAGGATGCCGAGCCGCCGCTTGCGGCGCTCGACCTCGTCGCGGACCTCGAGGGCGAAGGAGACCCGGGCGCCGCCGCTGGTCGCGGGGTCGGGGAGTGCCGGGGTCAGCGTCGCCTGCGGGTCGCCGATCGCCTTGCGGGCCAGGGTGAGCGCGGCCGCCCGGTCGAACTGCGGCGCCTCGGCACGGTTGCCGAAGCGCCGCAGGTACACGTCGTCGACGACCTCGACCACCAGGTCGTCGAGGGAGTCCACGAGTGCGGCACCCGCGTCGGTGTCTCCGGCCACCCCGAGGGACTGGAGCACGAGCCGACAGAACTGGTGGGTGGTGGCGATGGTCGCGGCGTCGAAGGACGCGAGGGCGTCGCGCAGCCGGTGCCGGCGGGCGGCCCGCTGGTCCTCGTCCGCGTCCAGCAGCAGGGTGAGCAGCGCGTTGGCCGGGTCGGCCGAGGCCGGGTCGGCGAAGGCCCGCTCGGCCTCGACCAGCTGCTCCCGGACCCGCTCGCGGAGCTCCTGGCTGGCCGCGCGCCCAAACGTGATCACCAGCATCTCGTCGAGCGTCGCCACACCCTCGGCGACGTAGCGGGTGACGAGTGCGCCGACCGTGAAGGTCTTGCCGGTGCCGGCGCTGGCCTCGAGCAGGGTGGTGCCGGTCGGGAGCGGTGCTCGGATGTCGAAGGGCTGCACAGGGGTCACCAGGTCCCCTGCTCGGCGGTGAGGAGCGGGTTCCACAGCCGCAGCGCGAGCGCGCCGAAACGGGTGGTCTCGCCGTCCCACTCCTCGTCCGGCAGGGGGCCACGGTCGAGTCCCGGCAGGGCCGCCGACGGGCCCCACACCCGCACGTGCGCGGCCTCGGACTGCTCGCCGGGGAACCGGCCGTCCTTCCAGTCCCAGCCCGCCTTGGCGACGGCCTCGTCGTGCGTGGCCCGGGTGCGCCGCTGCCGGGCGTAGGCGAACGACGCCTTGAGCGGCAGCGGCAGCGGCTCGCAGAGCCCCCGATCGCGCAGCCGCACCAGCCCGCGGACCAGGTCGAGGGCGGTGTAGTCGTCGAGCGGACCCAGCAGCGACAGCGAGTGGCTCTCGCGGGAGCGGCTGTTGGTGGGACGGCCCAGGGTGTGGGCGGTCCAGTTGCGGTCCGGGTCGCTCCCGGTCAGGACCAGCAGCCGCAGCCAGGACTGAAGACGGTGCGTGGCCCCGAGCCGGGAGTAGCTCACCGGCACCACGCGGTCGCCGTACACGTCCGAGACGGTGCCGCGCAGGCGCCGCCCGCCGCCGAGGTCGAGGTCGACGTCGACGGCTCCGGCCTCCACGGTGCGCAGGCGGAGCGCCTCGGCGGCCAGGGGCCGGGCACGGTCGACGATGCCCTGGAGCAGGCGCCACCCCAGCCGTCCGGGCGGCAGAACGCCGCGCCGCCACTCCTGCTGGCGGGCCCGGTCGGGGTCGACGCCGGCCAGCAGGTCGCGCAGCACCCGGTCTCCGACCGCCCATTGGGCCAGGCTGTCGATCTCGACCGGCAGCCCGTCGGCGACCGGCTCCTCGTCCCGGGGCAGCGCCACGTCGAGGCGGTGCCGCAGGAAGTCCCTGACAGGGTGCTTGAGCCACGACGCGAGGTCGTCGAGGGAGACATCGCCGGCCGGTCCCTCCGGCAGCGGCCCGGTCAGGAACGGCACCGGTGGGGTGCGCGGCCCCGAGGCGGCCGCGGCGCCGGCCAGCGCCGCCCGGTCGAACGTGAACGCGTGGCCCGGGACCAGCGCCCCGGCGGTCACGTTGCGCGCGTCGAACGGCTGGAGCGGGTGCCGGATCGTCACGGCCGCGGACACGCTGCGCGCACCTGCGGTCGCGGTGTCGTCGAGCGCGTCGAGGAGCTCCCCGAGGGGTACGGCGGGTGGTCGCGGCTGGCCGGAGTACTCGTTGGCGCCGGTGTAGGTCACCACGAGCGTCTCGGTGGTGGCGAGGATCGCGTCGAGCAGCAGCTGGCGGTCCTCGCTGCGGGCGTCCCGCTCGCCGCTCAGCGGCCGGCGGGCGAGCACGTCGTCGCCGTCGACCGCGCCGACCCGTGGGAAGACCCCGTCGTCCAGGCCCACGAGGCACACCACGCGGTGAGGGACCGACCGCATCGGGACCATCGTGCAGACGGTGAGGGTGCCGGTGCGGAAGTTGGCGCGGGTGGGCCGCCCACGGAGGCGGTCGCCCAGCAGCGCCCGGATGTCGGGGAGTCGCAGAGTGGTGGTGTCGAGGGCGGCCGCAGCCTCGCGCACCCGGCCGAGCTCGCGCTGCACCTGGCCGGACTGCCAGGCATCGCTCGCGGCGACGGCGGTCAGCGCCGCGAGGCCGGAGGAGAGCACGTCGAGCCACCGCTCCAGCGGCTGGGTGCCGACCAGGTCGTCGGTCACCGACCGCACCCGGTCGACGTACTCGACCAGGCGCCCGACCAGGTCGACCTGCCCGCTCCCGACGTCGTCGAGGGGGAGGGTGCGGTCGAGCCAGGCGCCGGAGTCGTCGGACATCGTCACCCCGGCCAGCAGCCGGTCGAGGCCGAACTGCCAGGTGTTCGAGACGTAGTCCTGGAGACCGAAGTCGGCACGGTGCTCGGCGTCGAACGCCCAGCGCACGCCGGCCTCCTGCACCCAGGAGGTCAGCTGCTGGAGGTCGTCGTCGGAGAAGCCGAAGCGGGTGCGGACCGGATCGGTGTGGGCGAGGTCCAGAAGCACGCTGGCCCCAGCACGTCCGCCCGCGAGGTCGAGCAGCCGCGCCACGACGTCGAGCAGGGGGTTGGTCTGGGTCAGCGCCCGGTCGGCCAGCCGCACCCGCAGCCGGTGGGCCGGGTGGCCGGCCTCGCCGACCACGTCGCCGAGCCCGAACCCGGCCGAGACCAGCGGCGCGAAGGTCTCGATGTCGGGGCACATCACGAGGACGTCGCGGGGCTCGAGCGTGGGGTCGTCGGCCAGCAGGCCGAGCAGGACCTCGCGGAGCACGTCGACCTGGCGGGCGGAGCCGTGACAGGCGTGGACCTGGACCGAGCGGTCCGTCTCGTCGAGACGGCGCGAAGCCGCCGCACCCGCGCGGTTGGCCCGCAGGTCGCTCTGGAGCCACCCGAGGAGGGTGTCGGGCGCCTCGGGCCCGGCGCCGACCGGCGAGCCCGGCGCCACCACCGTCGCCAGAGTGCGCTGGAGCTCGCGGACGTCTCGGCCCAGGCTGGAGAGCAGCGGGTGGCCGACGAGGTGGTGGCTGGTGTCGGCGGCTCTGAGAACCGGCCCCTCGGCGGCCCCGGGCGCGAGGGCCGCCCAGAGCGCTGCGGAGGGGTGCGGCAGCCAGAGGTGCACGTCGTGGTGCTCGCCGAGCGCGGCGAGGAGCTCCACCTCGGTCACCGGCAGCCGCGTGTGCCCGAACAGGGACACCCGGGAGGGCAGGTCGAGCTCCTCCGGCGCGTCGCGGAGCCTCGCCAGGGTCTGGCGGTGCCGCACGTGCGGCGGCGGGGCGGCGACCCGGTCGGCCAGCCGCCGCCACAGCTCCGGCTGCCACGCCAGGTCACCCGCGATCGGGCGCCCGCACCCGTCGGTGTCGCGCCCGGCGTGCCAGTCCTCGACGAGCTGTGGGCGTTGCAGGGCGTACGACGCGAACAGCTGGGCCAGCCGACGGGCGACCGCGAAGCGGCGACCGCTCCGCAGGTCGGCCTCCTCGCCGGGCAGTCCGTGGCCGACATGGCGGGCCAGCGTGCGCGCCCACTCCTCCTCGAGGGAGGCGTCGAGCGCCGCCAGGAGCGGCCAGACCAGAGCCTCCGGGGACCACGGGTCGTCGTCGCGGGTGCCGGTGATCTCGGCGACCAGCGAACCCGGTGACCGGAACTCGACGCCGGCGCAGACACCGTCGTCGCGACCGGGGCTGCCGCCGAGCCGGTGCGAGAGGCGCTGCGAGAGCCACCGCTCGACCCCCCGGGCGGGAACCACCACGACCTCGGTCGCGAACGGATCGGGCAGCGGCGTCCGGAGCAGGTCGCCGAGCCCGTCGGCAAGCACGTCCGCGCGGCTGGCGCGGTGCACGTGCAGACCCACCGACCGACCCCTCCCTCACCGTCAACGAACGGGTCCCAACCTACGGCCCGGCGCCGACACCGGCGTGGAGCGGCGCCGGATTCGACTGCGGCACCGGTCCGGACGGTCCTACGCTGCGGGCCATGACGACCTTCCGCAGCCGCCCGACCCTGCTCGTCCCCCTCGCCGCCAGCGCCCTGCTCGCGTCCGGCGCGGGCATCGGCTGGGCCGCCGGCGGTGCCGACCCCGCCCCCGCGACGGTCGCCCGCGAGCCCCTCGCCCAGGCGGACCACCCGCGGGGTGCCGACGACAAGACCCTCGGCCTCAGCCGGGTCACGATCATGCCGGGCTCGGTGCTCGCCTCGCACCACCACCCCGGCACCCAGATCGCCTACATCGCCGGCGGCACGCTCACCTACAGCGTCGAGACCGGCTCGGTGAAGGTGATGACGGGTCCGTCGGACGACCCGACGCTGGTCCGGCGGATCAGGGCCGGCGAGACCGGGAAGATCCGCAGCGGCCGGTGGATCGTCGAGCAGCCGGACGAGAATCACCACGCGGCCAACCGCGGGGGCAGCCCGGTCGTGATCTACCTGGCGACCCTGCTCCCGGACGGCGCACCGCCCTCGATCCTCAACTGAGCACCCGGTCCGGCGCTCACTCCTGCCAGTCGAGCATCCGCGCCACGTCGGCGGCCAGGGTCATCGGGTCGAAGGGCTTCGAGATGACCCCGGAGATCGCCAGCCCGTCCCACATCTGACGGTCGCCCACCTGCACCTTGGCGGTGACGAGGATGACGGGGATGTCGGAGATCGCGTCGTCGCCCTGCATGTGCCGGAACGTCGTGAGCCCGTCCATGTCGGGCATCATCACGTCGAGCAGCACCGCGTCCGGGTGGTGCTCGCGAGCGAGCTCGAGCGCGCGGACGCCACCGGGAGCCGACAGCACGTTGAGACCACCGACGAGCTCGAGGGCGATCTCCGCGATCTCCCGGATGGAGTCGTCGTCGTCGACGACGAGCACCGTGCGGACCACCATCACCTCCGTGCTCGGCCCCCGCCGCGCCCACCGTACCTGCCGGCAGCGCACATCGAGCACCCAGCAGCGTCCCTAGGAGTCGAGCCGGGGCCCGCGGAACGTGGCGGCGTAGTACGTCTGGACGTCGATCGGCACGACGGTCACGTCGGCATTGCGGTGGAGCAGCCGCTCGATGTTGTCGGCGAAGCCGATCGTGTCGTTGTTGTAGGCACAGATGTCGTAGGCGCAGACCGCCCGTTCGGCGACGAGCAGCTCGACCACGCACTCGGTGAGGATTTGGAAGATCCGGGACTTCCGGTGCGCGCGGTGCACCAGCGTGAAGCCCTGGTAGTAGACCGCACCCCGCGCCGAGTGCTCGGGGTAGTGGTGCGCGAAGTACTCAGGGCTGATCCACGGGACCGTCTCGAGGTCGGAGGTGAGGGTCGACATCCCGACGGCCTCGCCCTGCTCGTCCCACGCGACGTACTTGTGCACCCGCGGGTCGAGCATCTCCTCCATGAACTCGTCCTGATGGAGCAGCTGCCGGGCGACGGCCTTGGTGGCCAGCTCCCCGAACGTGTCGCGGTAGAGCTGGAAGTAGCGGACCGCGGTCGCCTCGTCCACCTCGGTCTCCACGGTGATCCGGATCTGGGCCCCGATGTCGGCGCTCATGCGAACCACGGGGCCACGGTGTACGCCGCGATCACGAGCGCGCAGACCGGCCGGTCGACGCAGTGCGCGGAGGTCACCACGGTCTGCACCTCGCCGTAGCCGCCGCCCCGGTTCGCGGACATGTCCTCGAGGCTCAGGGCGATCTGCTCCCGCACCGAAGCCTCGCTGCCCCCGTGGTGCTCCACGAAGAGGCCTCCCGTCGTGTTGTCGGTCGCCCAGCCCAGGCCGGCCCAGGCGGTCTCGCCCGGGTGGTCGGCGTACGCCGCGGACAGGACGCAGAACAGCCGGTCGCCGTGGCCACCCGGGAGGGTGTCCCCGACGCGCCGGACCCGACTGCCCGGCGGGATCACCGACGAGAGCGTGATCAGGTTGAAGTTCGCCACCCCGGCCGACAGCAGGGCGCTGTCGAAGGCGGCGAGCAGCGTCCGCGCCGAGCCGGTGCCGGTGCGCACCGTGATGTCCAGCGATGCCGGGCTCACGGTCGGTTCGTCAGTCACGCGTGGGTTCCTCCGGGTCGGTCGTGATGGCCTGCACCAGCTCCAGGACGCGGTCCCGCAGCTCCTCGGGACCGACCCTCCCCTTGGTCAGGAACAATGTGGTGCCCAGCTCGAGCTCGCCGCGGCGCTCCCGCTCGACGTCGGCCGAGCTGTAGACGACCAGGGCCGTGTCGGCAAGGGTCCCGGCCGCCCGGAACTCCGCGATGATCCCGGCGCCGCTCCCGTCCGGCAGGTGCAGGTCGAGGACGATCACCTGCGGTCGGTGCCGCCGGCCCAGCACGATCGCCTCTGAGGCCGTGGCCGCGTGCCTGACGTCGAGACCGCGCTCGCCGAGCAGCGTGATGATCACCCGGGCCAGGTCCTCGTCGTCCTCGACGAGCAGCACGGTCCCGGTCCGCCCCCGCCCGTCGCGCGCGGCGTCGGCCGCCGCGGCCGCCGAGCCGCGTCGGGCCGACGGGAGCGTGAACAGCACGGTCGTGCCGGAGCCGACCTCGCTCTCCGCCCAGATCCGGCCGCCGTGCCGCTCCACGATCGAGCGGCTGATCGCGAGGCCGAGGCCGGTCCCGCCCTTCTGGCGCGCGTCGGAGGAGTCCACCTGCTCGAAGCGCTCGAAGATGCTCTCCAGCTTGTCGGCCGGGATGCCACGGCCCTCGTCGAGGACCCGGAAGACCACCTGGCCGTCCTGCTCGGCGGCGTCCATCGTGACGACCTCGCCCGCGTCGGAGTACTTGATCGCATTGCCGAGCAGGTTGGTGAGCGTCTGCATGATGCGGTCCTCGTCGGCGAGGACCCGGCCCGCGCACGTACCGAGCGCCACCCGGACCCCGACCGAGGTCGCCAGCCCGTCGATCTGCTTCGCCGCGGCGGCGCAGAGGTACGACGCGTCGAGGGCCGTCACCTCCATCGGGCGGGTGCCGGACTCGATCCGCTCCATGTCCAGCAGGTCGTTGATCAGGCGGGTGAGCCGCTCGCTGCTCTGCAGCGCGATCGTCACCATCGAGTCGGCCCGCGGGGTGAGCTCGCCGAGGGTGCCGCCGGCCAGCAGGCCCAGCGAGCCCCGGATCGAGGTCAGCGGCGTGCGGAGCTCGTGGCTGACGACGGAGAGGAACTCGTTCTTCATCCGGTCGACCTCGCGCCGCTGGGTCACGTCGCGGAAGACGACGACCGCACCGCGGAGCTCCTCCTCGTCGATCACCGGGCTGGCCGTGATCTCGACGGGGACGGTGCCGCCGTCGGCCCGGACGTAGACGTCCTCCTCGGCGTTGGCCACGAGGCCGTCGCTGATGGCGTCGGCGACGTAGCAGCCCGCCCAGGGGTAGGGCGTGCCGCCCGGGCCCGATGCGTGGAACTTCTCGTGCGCGTTGTGACCGAGCAGCTCGTGGGCCTCGTAGCCGAGGGCAGCGGCGCCCGACGGGTTCACGAAGGTGACCCGGCCGTCGTGGTCGACGCCGTAGATGCCGTCGCCGACGGAGGTGAGCAGCACCTCGGTCTGGCGGGCCAGGCGGCGCAGGTCGGCGGTCTGCTCACGCACCCGGCGCTCGAGGCCGCGGCGGAGGATGGCGTTGTCGGTGGCGAGGAGCGCCTGCCTGGTGCCGGCAGCGAGGATGAGGACGAGCCACAGCGCCGTCTGCGGCCCCTGGAGCCGGCCGTCGGTGCCGAAGCCGACCTGGACAGCCGCCGCGACCACCAGCACCGTGAAGACCATGATCGTGCCGCGCGCGTCGGAGCCACCGGCACCGACGGTGTGGACGGGTGCGTCGGTCTCCGTGCTGGGGTACCACGCGGCCAGGCCGATCAGCAGGTAGCCGAGGATCCAGCCGAGGTCGAGGGGCGTGCCGAACTCGAAGGTCCCCTGCTCGGCCAGGACCGCGAACGCGAGGTCGCCGACGGCGTACATGACGAAGCCGGCGGCGATCAGGGCGAGCGCGGGCCGGTCGGCGCCGCTGCCCCGCAGGACCAGGAGCAGCGCGACGGTCGCGAGGACGACGTCGAGCACCGGGAACAGCAGCGTCGTGAAGCGTGCGGCGAAGTTGGCGCTGCTCGCATCCAGGAGCTCGGAGTAGACGAGCACCGACGCGATGACGAGGACGCCGCCCGCGGCGACGAGGCCGTCGAGGGACATGACGAGCAGGTCGATGCCCCGCCGGCGGACGCTCGGGAAGCTGAGCAGCCCGGCGATGGAGAGCAGCAGCGCCGCGGCGATGCTGAACTCACCGAGCACGCTCGGGGAGTCGACCGGGTCCGCGCCGACGGCCGTGACCCAGACGTTGCCGAGGATCGCCACGACCGCCGCGGTCGTGAGCAGGCGCCAGGAGCGACGACGACGGCCCAGCGTGTGCGCCGCCCGCAGGCCGCAGCTGACGGCCGCGAAGACACCGGCGACGAGCAGGCCGGCGCCGGAGGCGGCCTGGCGGATCGGCTCGGAGAACGCGTCGTTGAGGAGCACCGCGAAGACGGCCGCCAGCAGCGCCGCGCCGGGCCCTGCGACCCCGAACCGACGTCGCTGCAGCGCGAGCGACGGTGTGGTGCTCATGCGCGTGAAGGTATCAGCAGGCTCCCGTCCCGGAGCCGGCACAGGCCGAGGCGCGCGGCCGTGGACCCGGTCAGGAGCTCCCGGGGTCGCCGCCGGCCTCCTCCGCGCGTCGCAGTGGTACGTCGAGGCGCGCGGCGAGCTCGTCGAAGGTGGTGCCGAACGTCTCGAGCAGCACGGCACCCTCCGGTCCGACCTGGAAGGTCGCGACGTCGGTGTAGACCCGGTCGACGCAGCCCACCCCGGTGAGCGGGTAGGTGCACGACGGCACCAGCTTGGGCGAGCCGTCCTTCGCGAAGAGCGTCATCATCACGAAGACCCGCTTCGCGCCGATCGCGAGGTCCATCGCGCCGCCGACCGCCGGGATCGCGTCCGCGGCCCCGGTGTGCCAGTTGGCCAGGTCGCCGTTGCCCGCGACCTGGAACGCCCCCAGGACGCACACGTCGAGGTGGCCGCCGCGCATCATCGCGAACGAGTCCGCGTGGTGGAAGTACGACGCGCCGGGGAGCTCGGTGACCGGGATCTTGCCGGCGTTCGTCAGGTCCTGGTCCACCGCGTCCCCGACCGCGGCCGGGCCCATGTTGAGCATGCCGTTCTCGGTGTGCAGCACGACCCCGGAGCCCTCGGGCAGGAAGTCGGCGACCAGCGTGGGCTGCCCGATGCCGAGGTTCACGAACGAACCGGCGGGGATGTCCCGCGCGACCATCGCGGCCATCTCGTCCCTGGTCAGGCTCATACGGCCACCACCCGGTCGACGTAGATGGACGGGGTCACGACGGCCTCGGGATCGAGCTCACCGGTCTCCACGACGCGGGCGACCTGCACGATCGTGGTGGTGGCCGCGGTCGCCATCACCGGGCCGAAGTTGCGGGCAGTCTTGCGGTAGACGAGGTTGCCCATCCGGTCGGCCACGTGCGCGCCGACCAGGGCGACGTCGCCCCTGATGGGGTGCTCCAGGACGTAGGTGCGCCCGTCGATCTCACGGGTCTCCTTGCCCTCCGCCAGCGGCGTGCCGACCCCGGTGGGGCAGAAGAACGCGCCGATGCCGGCGCCCGCGGCCCGCATCCGCTCGGCCAGGTTGCCCTGCGGCACGACCTCGAGCTCGACCCTGCCCGCGCGGTAGAGCCCGTCGAAGACGTAGGAGTCCGCCTGCCGGGGGAACGAGCAGACCATCTTGCGGACCCGGCCCTGCGCGAGCAGCGCCGCCAGGCCGGTGTCGCCGTTGCCGGCGTTGTTCGAGACCACCGTCAGGTCGGTGGCACCCTGGTCGATCAGCGCGTCGATCAGGGCCACCGGCATGCCGGCCATCCCGAACCCGCCGATCAGCACCGTGGAGCCGTCCTCGACCTCGGCGACCGCCTCGGCGGCGCTCTCGCAGATCAGCGTCACGACACGGCCCGCGACCGGTTGCCCGACACGTTCTCGAGCACCACGGCCAGAGCCTGGCCGACGCCGATGCAGATCGCGGCGACGCCCCAGCGGTCGCCGGACTCGCTCAGGCGCGCGGCGAGGGTGCCGAGGATCCGGCCGCCGGACGCACCGAGGGGGTGGCCGATCGCGATCGCGCCGCCCTTGGCGTTGACGATCTCGGGGTCGATGGCCCACGCGTCGACACAGGCCAGCGACTGCACCGCGAAGGCCTCGTTCAGCTCCACCGCACCCACGTCGGACCACGAGATACCGGCCCGCCGCAGGGCGATCTCGGCCGCCTCGACCGGGGCGAAGCCGAAGAGCTGCGGCTCCAGGGCGGCCGCACCACGCCCGGCGATCCGCGCGACCGGCGCCAGCCCGATCCGCGTCGCCGCCGCCTCGGAGGCGATCAGCACCGCGGAGGCGCCGTCGTTGAGGGGCGAGGCGTTGCCCGCGGTGATCGTGCCGTCGGGGCGGAACGAGGGCTTCAGCCCGGCCAGCTTCTCGACCGTGCTGCCGGCACGGATCGACTCGTCGCGCACCAGGTCACTCCCCCCGTTCTCGGCGTCGACCGGCACCACGAGGTCGTCGTAGAACCCGGACGTCCAGGCCTCGTCGGCCAGCCGGTGCGAACGCGCCGCGAACTCGTCCTGGCGCTCGCGAGGGATCGAGAACTTCTGCTGCAGCTGCTCGTTGGCCTCGCCCAGGGACACCGTCCACTCCGCAGGCATCCGCTCGTTGACCAGGCGCCAGCCGAGCGTCGTCGACACCGCGGTCACGTTGCCGGCCGGGTAGGCGCGCGACGGCTTCGGCAGCACCCAGGGCGCGCGGGTCATCGACTCCACCCCCCCGGACAGCACGATGTCCGCGTCACCGGACTCGACCGCCCGCGACGCGATCATCGCCGCGTCCAGGGACGAGCCGCACAGCCGGTTGACCGTGGTCGCCGGCACCGTGACCGGCAGCCCCGCGAGCAGCACCGCCATCCGGCCCACGTTGCGGTTGTCCTCGCCCGCACCGTTCGCGTTGCCCCAGACCACGTCGCCGATCGCCGCCGGGTCCAGCCCGGGTGCCTTGGCCAGCACTCCCCGGATGGCCACCGCGGCCAGGTCGTCGGGACGGACCTCCGCCAACGCACCCCCGAACCGCCCGAACGGCGTGCGGGTGGCGGCGTACAGGAACGACGCGGTCATCGGCTCTCCTCCTCCATGTCGGACAGCACCTGCTGGGCGATCCGGAACGCGGTGTTGGCGTCGGGGACGCCACAGTAGATGGC
>JAOPYB010000107.1 GCA_025964835.1 Nocardioides sp.
GTCGGGCTCACCTGGTCTGATGCCGCGACCGGCCGGGAAGTTCGCGCCCCGGACGGGAAATCTGCAGGCGGCTCGTCCCTTATAGCGTGTGCCCATGTTCTCCAAGGTGCTGGTCGCCAACCGTGGCGAGATCGCGATCCGTGCGTTCCGGGCGGCCTACGAGGTGGGCGCGAAGACCGTGGCGGTCTTCCCCTACGAGGACCGGTGGTCCGAGCACCGCCTCAAGGCCGACGAGGCCTACGAGATCGGGGAGCGCGGCCACCCGGTGCGCGCCTACCTCGACCCCGACGCGATCGTCGCCGTCGCACTGCGGGCCGGCGCCGACGCCGTCTACCCGGGCTATGGCTTCCTGTCGGAGAACCCTGCCCTGGCCGAGGCCTGTGCCAACGCCGGGATCACCTTCATCGGGCCGACCGCCGACGTGCTCACGCTGACCGGCAACAAGGCCCGCGCCATCGCGGCCGCCGAGAAGGCCGGGGTACCGACGCTGGCGTCGGTGGCGCCGTCCACCGACGTCGACGAGCTCGTCGAGTCGGCCTCCGCCCTGACCTACCCGCTGTTCGTGAAGGCCGTGGCGGGCGGCGGCGGGCGCGGGATGCGTCGGGTCGACGCCCCCAAGGACCTCCGCGAGGCCGTCGAGACCTGCATGCGCGAGGGCGAGGGCGCGTTCGGCGACCCGACCGTCTTCATCGAGCAGGCGGTCGTGGACCCCCGCCACATCGAGGTACAGATCCTCGCCGACGGTGCCGGCAACGTGATCCACCTCTTCGAGCGCGACTGCTCGGTCCAGCGCCGCCACCAGAAGGTCATCGAGATCGCCCCGGCGCCCAACCTCGACCCCCGGATCCGGGAGCGGATGTGCGCCGACGCGGTGCGCTTCGCGACCGAGATCGGCTACCGCAACGCCGGCACCGTCGAGTTCCTGCTCGACCCCGAGGGCAACTACGTCTTCATCGAGATGAACCCCCGGATCCAGGTCGAGCACACGGTGACCGAGGAGGTCACCGACGTCGACCTCGTGCAGTCGCAGCTGAGGATCGCCTCCGGCGAGACACTCGAGGACCTCGGTCTCTCCCAGGACAACGTGGTGCTGCGCGGCGCCGCGCTCCAGTGCCGGATCACCACCGAGGACCCCGCCAACGGCTTCCGCCCGGACACCGGCAAGATCACGACCTACCGCTCGCCGGGCGGCGCCGGCGTGCGCGTCGACGGCGGCACGGTCTACACCGGCGCCGAGGTGTCCGCGCACTTCGACTCGATGCTCGCCAAGCTCACCTGTCGCGGACGGACCTTCGAGAAGGCCGTCGAGAAGGCCCGTCGCGCCGTCGCGGAGTTCCGGATCCGCGGGGTCTCCACGAACATCGCGTTCCTGCAGGCGGTGCTCGAGGATCCCGATTTCGCCAGCGGCCACATCACCACGGCGTTCATCGAGACCCACCCGCAGCTGATGGCGGCACGTGGCAAGGGCGACCGCGGCAGCAAGCTGCTCACGTTCCTCGCTGACGTGACCGTCAACCAGCCGCACGGCCCGGCACCCGTGAGCATCGACCCCGCCACCAAGCTGCCGCCGATCAACCTCGACGTCCCCGCCCCGGACGGCAGCCGCCAGCTGCTGCTCGAGCTCGGCCCCGAGGAGTTCGCCCGCCGGCTGCGCGCACAGACGACCGTCGCGGTCACCGACACGACGTTCCGCGACGCGCACCAGTCGCTGCTCGCGACCCGGGTCCGCACCAAGGACCTGCTCGCCGTCGCCGGACACGTCGCCCGCACCACGCCCGAGCTGTGGTCGCTCGAGGCCTGGGGCGGGGCGACGTACGACGTGGCCCTGCGCTTCCTCTCCGAGGACCCGTGGGAGCGGCTCGCCTCCCTGCGCCAGGCGGTCCCGAACATCTGTCTCCAGATGCTGCTGCGCGGGCGCAACACCGTCGGCTACACGCCGTACCCGACCGACGTCACGAACGCCTTCGTGGCCGAGGCCGCCGCGGGCGGCATCGATGTCTTCCGGATCTTCGACGCGCTCAACGACGTCGAGCAGATGCGGCCCGCGATCGACGCCGTCCGCGCGACCGGCACGACGATCGCCGAGGTGGCGCTCTGCTACACCGGCGACCTGTCGAACCCGGGCGAGAAGCTCTACACGCTGGACTACTACCTCGACCTGGCCGGGCGGATCGTCGACGCCGGCGCGCACGTGCTGGCGATCAAGGACATGGCCGGGCTGCTGCGCGCCCCGGCGGCCCGGACCCTGGTGACGGCCCTGCGGGACCGCTTCGACCTGCCCGTGCACCTGCACACCCACGACACCCCGGGTGGCCAGCTCGCGACCCTGCTCGCCGCGATCGAGTCGGGCGTCGACGCCGTCGACGCCGCCACCGCCTCGATGGCCGGCACCACGTCGCAGCCGGCGCTGTCGGCCCTCGTCTCGGCGACCGACCACTCCGGGCGCGAGACGGGGCTGTCGCTGGAGGCCGTCTGCGCTCTGGAGCCCTACTGGGAGGCGACCCGCCGGGTCTACGCGCCGTTCGAGTCGGGGCTGCCCTCGCCGACCGGGCGGGTCTACACCCACGAGATCCCCGGCGGCCAGCTCTCGAACCTGCGCCAGCAGGCGATCGCGCTGGGCCTCGGCGAGAAGTTCGAGCAGATCGAGGACATGTACGCCGCGGCCAACGACATCCTCGGCAACATCGTCAAGGTGACGCCGTCCTCCAAGGTGGTCGGCGACCTGGCGCTGCAGCTCGTCGGCATCGGGGCCGACCCGGCGGAGTTCGCGGAGAACCCCGGCAGGTTCGACATCCCCGACTCGGTGATCGGCTTCCTCAACGGTGAGCTGGGCGACCCGCCCGGCGGCTGGCCCGAGCCGTTCCGCACCAAGGCGCTCGAGGGCCGCACCTGGAAGCCACCGGCCGAGGAGCTCACCGACCAGCAGCGCGAGGGGCTCTCCGGCAGCGCGGCCACGCGTCGCCGTACGCTCAACGAGCTGCTGTTCCCCGGCCCGACGAAGGACTTCGCCGAGGTCCGCGAGACCTATGGCGACGTGTCGGTGCTGCCGACCCTGGACTACCTCTACGGGCTGCAGCAGGGTGAGGAGCACGAGGTCGAGATCGCCGAGGGCAAGACGCTGATCCTCGGGCTCCAGGCCATCAGCGAGGCCGACGAGCGCGGCTACCGCACGGTCATGGCCACGATCAACGGCCAGCTGCGCCCGATCAGCATCCGGGACCGGAGCGTCTCCTCCGCCGTCGCGGCCGCCGAGAAGGCCGACACGTCCAGGCCGGGCCAGGTGGCCGCGCCGTTCCAGGGCGTCGTCACGATCGTGGTCGAGGAGGGGGCGCAGGTCTCCGCCGGCGACACGGTCGCGACGATCGAGGCGATGAAGATGGAGGCCTCGATCACGGCCCCGGTCGACGGCAAGGTCGAGCGGCTCGCCCTCTCCGGCCCGCAGGCCGTCGATGGCGGCGACCTGGTGCTCGTGCTGGGCTGAGGCGACGCCGCTCTCAGCCGCGCTGCGTGACCTTGAAGGTCACCCACGTGGAGCGCAGGCCGAGGACCGAGCGGAACGTGTCGCCCGAGACGACGACCTTGCCGCCGTCGCCGACCAGGGTCAGCGAAGCGACCCGGCCGCCCCAGTCGCCGTTCCCGTCGCGCCGGGTCACGGTGATCCGCTGGAGGTTCCCGAGGGCCGGCCAGGCCTGCTCGAGGCGCGCCTCCGAGAGCCTCACGGACCAGTCGTGGACCGGGTTGCCGGCCCAGTCGTCGTACGGGTCCTCACGCGCGGGCAGGTAGGGCACCGACCCGGCGGACGTCCAGCCGCCCGAGCTCGAGCCGAACTGCGTGAAGGCCGGCTGACCGTCCGACAGCAGCGCCAGGTGCCGGGTGGCGTCGACGGCCTCGTTGGCCGCCGGGTGCTCGGCGTCGTAGCCGCCGTATACCTGGCAGGACGACGTGTCGCAGAGCTGGTACGTCGAGCCGTGCGGGTGGGCGCGCTCGTAGGCCGCGTAGGTGCGGGCGGCGACGGACTGGGCGCGGACGGCCTCGGCGTGCCAGAGCGCGGGGATCTCCAGCGGCACCACGCCCTTGACGTAGCTGTCGAGCGCCAGCGTGTTGACGGTGTCGCGACTGCGCGAGCCGGACGAGGGCGGCAGCGCGGCGAGGCGCCCGCGGTAGGCGCGGTTGCCGCCCGGCGTGACGAGCGTGATCGGCTTGCCCGCGGCGAAGAACTGGCCGGTGCCGCCGAGCGTGGCCCAGCGGCGCCAGTGGTCGGTGAGGTAGGCGACCCGGTTCGTCCCGTCCTCGGCGACCCCGACCCGCCAGCGGGTGGCGCCGTTGTCGGGCAGTGCGACGCGCCCCTTCGCGGTGCTGTCGTGGATCGTCAGCCCGCTGCGGGCCAGCACCTCGAGGTCGTCGGTCGTGTCGGCCGTGATGAGCACGGTGACCTTGCCCGCGGCGGTCCCCCAGGTCGTGCCCGGGTAGTAGAAGTCGACGATCCTGCGGTAGCCCAGCCCCTCGCGCGCCGCACCCTCGGCGCCGTACTGCGACATCCCGTGGCCGTGCCCGTAGCCGTGCCCCCGGACGGTCACCCAGGCGCTGGCCGGGACCTTCCAGGTGTCGGCTCGGGCCGCGTGCGCCGGGCTGGAGGTGAGCACCAGCGCGGCGGTCGCGAGCAGCGCGGCAGTACGGCGCGCGGCGGGCAGGGCGAGGCGCATGCGGGGACTCCGGAGTGGTTCGAGTGACGACAGGGACGGGTGTGAACACCGATCGCACCACGCGTCACACCGGCCCCGCAATCGCTACCGGTGAACTACAGATCTGTAATTCGCCAGCCGCCTACTGCGGGTCGACGGCCGTGATCTCGAACCACGTCGAGCGCAGGTCGAAGTGGCTGCGGAAGCTGTCACCCGTCACGGTGCCCGTCCAGCCGCTCGAGCTGGTCAGCCGCACCGTCTCCGCGCGGCCGCCCCACTCGCCGTTCCCGTCGCGGGTCTCGATGTCGATCGAGGTGAGGTTCTCGATGTTGTAGGCCTTCTCGATGTCGTCGGCCGTGACCGTCGCGCTCCAGGTCTGGTGTCCCTGGTTGGTCCAGCCGTCGTACGGGTCCTGCTGCGCGGGCAGGTAGTCGAAAGCGCCGGCCGACGTCCAACCGCCGTTGCTGGCGGTGAACTGCGCGAACGCCGGCTCCCCGCCCGAGGTGATGACCTGGTGGGCGGTGGTCGCAACGGCGTCGTCGGAGGTCGGGTACTCCGCGGAGTAGCCGCCGTAGACCTGGCAGTGCGCCGTGTCGCAGAGCTGGTAGTGCCGCGAGGAGGGTGCGTGGGCGCGCTCGTAGGCCGCGTAGGTGCGGGCGGCCACCGCCTGCGCGCGGATCGCCTCGGCGTGCCAGGTCGAGGCGTAGACCTCGCTCGGCACCACCCCCCTGAGGTAGCCCTCGAGGCTGACGACGTTGACGGTGTCCCGGTCGGCGGGAGAGCCGGACGGCGAGGCCGAGCGCAGCGCCCCGCGATAGGCCACCACCCCGTGCGGCGTGTGCAGCGCCACGGGCTGCCCTCCGGCGGCGAGCTCGGCGTCGCCCCGGGCGACCTTCCACTCGTGCCACCCGCCGGTCTTGTACGACACCGCGCTCCGACCGCCTGCAGCGGGCAGGATCCGCCAGCGCCGGACCTCGACCCTGCTGGACCGGGGTCCGTGCCTGCGGACCTGCGCCGGGAGCTTCCAGGTCCGGCCGGATTCGAGGAAGTGCACCGTCAGTCCGGTGCGCGCGTCGACCACGACGTCCTTGCTGGTGTCCTTGGTGATGAGCACCTTCACCGAGCCGCCGCTGGTCCCCCACTGCGTGCCGGGGTAGTAGAAGTCGATGATCTGCCGGTAGGTCAGGCCCGCCTGGGCGGCCCCCTCCGCGCCGTACTGCGACAGGCCGTGGCCATGTCCGAAGCCGCGCCCGTCGAGGCTGATCGTCGCGTGGTCCGGCACCGGCCACGGGTCGGCCGCGGCGGCCGGGGAAGCGGGCACCAGGAAGGCCGCGGACGCCAGTGCGGCGGCGGCGAGAGCGGTGAGCAGCGGGCGTACGGCGTGACGGTGCGGCATGGGTCCCCCCCGAGGGCGGTGCGACGAACGAGCCCCGATCCGAACACGCGGGGCACCGAGACGCAAGCGTAGGGTCCTGGCATGCGCTGGATCCTCGGGAGACGCAGGGAACGACGGCTGGCCGTGCTGGACGAGGTCCGGCAGCTGCGTCGGGTTGCCGACGAGGACGTCACGGTGTTCGGCGAACAGCTCGCCGAGCTGCACGTCGACATGCTCACGACCGAGCTCGACCCCGGCATGAGGTCGGACTACCAGGGCGCGCTCGACCACTACGAACGGGCCAAGGCCGCCCTGGCGCGGGCCGAGGACGTCCCCGCGGTCCGCGGGATCGACCCGGTGCTGGAGGACGGACGCTTCCACCTCGCCTGCGTGCTGGCCCGGCGCGACGGCATCGAGCTGCCGAAGCGGCGCGACTCGTGCTTCTTCAACCCCCAGCACGGGCCCGCGGTCACCGACCTCGCCTGGACGCCGCCGGGCGGTGTCGAGCGCCAGATCCCCGTGTGCGGCGCTGACGCGCGACGCCTGGAGGCGGGCGAGCCGCCCGACGTCAGGCTGGTGCGCGTGGGCGACCGCTTCGTCCCGTGGTTCCAGGTCGAGCGGGAGCGCGGCCTGCTCCTGGCCAGCTTCGGCCCGATGGCCGTCGGGGGCGTCCCCAAGTACGTGATGCTCGAGGCCGACATCAACCGCACGCGCAACAACACGCCGGGCGGCGGCAGCGGCCTCTAGGAGAGACTCAGACCCGGTGCATCCGGCGCGCGGCCTCGGCGATCGACCCGCTCATCGACGGGTACACCGTGAACGCCTGGGCCAGCTGGTCGGCGGTGAGCGACTCGGCCACGGCGATCGAGACCGGGTGGATCAGCTCGCTGGCCCGCGGGCCGACCACCACGCCCCCGACGACGATGCCGGTGCCGGGGCGGCAGAAGAGCTTCACGAAGCCGTCGCGAACGCCCTGCATCTTGGCCCGCGGGTTGCCCGAGAGCGGGAGCATGACGACCTCGGCCTGCATCTCGCCGCTGTCGACGGACTGCTGGGACCAGCCCACGGTGGCGATCTCCGGCGCGGTGAAGACGTTGGACGAGACCTTCTTGAGGTCGAGCGGGTGCACCGTGTCGCCGAGGAAGTGCCACATCGCGATCCGGCCCTGCATCGCGGCCACGGACGCGAGCATCAGCACACCGGTGCAGTCGCCGGCGGCGTAGACGCCCCGAGCAGACGTGCGGGAGACGCGGTCGACGTTCACGAAGCCACCGTCCTGGAGGACGACGCCGGCCTCCTCCAGCCCGAGGCCGTCGGTGTTGGGCACCGAGCCGAGGGCGAGGATGCAGTGCGAGCCCTCGACCGTGCGACCGTCGGTGAGCGTGACGGTCACGGTGTCCCCGTCGCGGGTGACGGACTCCATACGCGACCTCGAGAGCACCTTCATGCCGCGACGGGTCGAGACCTCCTCGAGCACGGCGGACGCGTCCGCGTCCTCGCCCGGGAGCACCCGGTCGCGGGAGGACACGAGCGTGACGTCGATGCCGAGGGCGAGGTAGGCGCTCGCGAACTCGGCACCGGTGACGCCCGAGCCGACGACGATCAGCCTGGAGGGGACCTCGGTGAGGTCGTAGACCTGCTCCCACGTGAGGATCCGCTCCCCGTCCGGCTGGGCGGTCGGCAGCGTGCGAGGTGCGGCACCGGTCGCCACGAGGACGGCGTCGGCCTCGAGCGCCTCCTCCGACCCGTCCGGCAGCGTCGCGAGCACCCGCGGAGCACCCTGGCCGCCCGACGCGGGGTCCAGGCGGCCACGGCCGCGGAGGATGGTGACGTCCTCCTTGGCCAGGCGCCGGCCGATGTCGGCGGACTGGTCGGCCGCGAGCTGCTTGACCCGGGCGTTCACGCGGGCCAGGTCGACCTTGATCGCGGTGGCCGCATCGCCCTCGTGGTCCTCGAAGCTCACGCCGAGCTCGGCGGCCCCGGCCACCTCGGTCATCAGCTCGGCGGTGGCGATCAGCGTCTTGCTGGGCACGCAGTCGGTCAGCACCGCGGAACCGCCGATCCCGTCGGTGTCGACCACGGTGACCCGGGCCCCGAGCTGCGCCGCGACCAGGGCGGACTCGTAGCCGCCGGGACCGCCGCCGATGATGACGACCTTGTTGGACTCCGGTCCGCCGCTCATGGTCAGTCTGCCTCTCGTCTTGGCGGGGTCTCGACACGTCGGACCGCGGCTTCGTTCCTCAGCCGCGCCGACTCCTCGACCTGGCCGAGCCCACGCCGCACGCTCGTTCCTCGCGCACGGCTGCTCGTCTCAAAAGTTGATCATGTGGCCGGCGATGCCGTGGACGGCTTCCTTGACGGCCTCGGACAAGGTCGGGTGCGCGAAGATGTTGCGGGCGACCTCGTCGGCCGTCAGGTCCCACTGCTGGGCGAGCGTCAGCGCCGGGAGCAGCTCGGTGACCTCGGGTCCGATCATGTGGGCGCCGAGGATCTCGTTGTGCTCCGCGTCGGCCACGACCTTCACGAACCCGACTGCGTCGCCGAGGCCCTGGGCCTTGCCGTTGGCCGAGAACGGGAAGGTCGCCGTCTTCACGTCGTAGCCCTTCTCCTTCGCCTGCTCCTCGGAGTAGCCGAACGAGCCGATCTGGGGCTGGCAGAACGTCGCCCGCGGGATCATGTCGAAGTTGATCTCCTGCGTCTCCGCACCGGCGATCGTCTCGGCCGCGACGATGCCCATCGCCTCCGCGGCGTGCGCCAGCATCATCTTCGCGGTCACGTCGCCGATCGCGTAGATGCCCTCGACATTGGTCCGGCCGCGGGCGTCGACCTTGATCGCGCCGCGCTCGGTCAGCTCGACGCCGGCCACGTCGAGGCCGTAGCCGTCGACGCGGGGGGCGAAGCCGATGGCCTGGAGGACCTTGTCCGCCTCGAGGACCTCCTCCTTGCCGTCCTTGCTGACGGTCACCTTGACCTTGTCGCCCGAGTCGTCGATGCCCTCGACCTTGGTCGAGAGGAGCACCTTCACGCCGAGCTTCTTGTAGTGCTTGAGCAGCTCCTTGGACACGTCGGCGTCCTCGGTCGGCACCATCCGGTCGAGGAACTCCACGATCGTCACGTCGACGCCGAAGTTCGCCATCACGTAGGCGAACTCGACGCCGATGGCGCCGGAGCCCGCGATGATGATGGAGCCGGGGAGCTTCTCGTCGAGGATCTGCTCCTCGTAGGTCACGACGCGCTCGCTGAGCTTCGTGCCGGGGATCAGGCGGGTCCGCGCGCCGGCGGCGACGATCAGGTTGTCGCACGTGTACGTCGCCTTGTTGCCGCCCTTGTCGGTCACCTCGACGGCCTGCTTGCCGTCCTGGGCGCCGAGCAGCGTGCCCCAGCCGTCGATCTCGGCGATCTTGTTCTTCTTCATCAGGAAGTGGACGCCCTTGACGATCCCGGCGGAGACCTGTCGGCTGCGCTTGTGCGTCGGGCCGTAGGACATCGTGGCGTCGCCCTCGATCCCGAACTTCTCCTTGTCGTGGGCCAGCACGTGCGCCAGCTCGGCGTTCCTGAGCAGGGCCTTGGAGGGGATGCAGCCGACGTTGAGGCACACGCCGCCCCAGTACTTCTCCTCGATGACGGCGGCCGTCTGACCGAGCTGGGCAGCACGAATGGCGGCCACGTAGCCGCCGGGGCCGGCACCGAGGACGAGAACGTTGTAGTGGGTCACGCCCCCCAGCCTAGGAGTTGCCCGCCACGGCGACCAAGGCAGGGACTAGCCTTGGCGCCCGTGACGCTCTACGCCGCCTACGGGACCAATCTCGATCCCGCACGGATGGGCGAGCGCTGCCCCCACTCGCCCCTGCGCACGACCGGCTGGCTGCAGGGCTGGCGGCTGACGTTCGGCGGCGAGGAGCACGGCTGGGACGGCTCGCTGACCACGATCGTCGAGGACCCCTTCGAGCAGGTCTACGTCGCGGTCTACGACATCACCCGCGAGGACGAGGTCGACCTCGACGGCTGGGAGCAGGCCGACTCCGGGCTGTACCGCAAGACGAAGGTCCGGGTGTCGACGATGACCGGCGAGATCGTCGTCTGGACCTACGTGCTCGACGCCTACGAGGGCGGGCTGCCGTCAGCGACGTACCTCGGGACCCTCGCCGACTCGGCGGAGGCGGCCGACGCACCGGCGGACTACGTCGCCGCGCTGCGCCGGCGCCCCTGCCGCTCGAACGGGCTCTGAGCCCCGCGTCTGCCACCACGACCACTGCGGCGGCCAGGCCTCCGGCCACGCTGAGGCTCAGGGCGACCGACGATCTGCGCACGGCGGTTCCCCTCTCGGTGACCTGTCGGGAGGTTTGACGCCGCGACGACCCGGTCGGTTCGCGGACCTCAGCCCCCTGGCTGGATCGTGCGGCAGACCGCCTCGACGTTGTTGCCGTCGGGGTCACGGACGAACGCGCCGTAGTAGTGCTCGTGGTACTCCGAAGAGCCGCGGCTCGTGCAGCACCTCGGCGCCCAGCTCGGTGGGGCGCCGAGGGTCGGCGCAGCTGATGCGACGTCGTCGATCATGTGCCGATCCTGCACCTCTCGCTGTCGATGCGGGAGGACCGCCGGGCCGCACTAGAGTCTGGCGCGTGACCCAGGACTCCCCCCAGCAGCTCGCCCAGGACGCCGCCGAGAAGCTCGCCGAGCTGACCGGTGTCGAGCGCCACGACGTCGCCCTCGTGCTCGGCTCGGGCTGGCTGCCCGCCGTCGACGCCCTCGGCGAGGCCACGGCCGAGATCGCGACCACGGACCTGCCCGGCTTCGCCGCGGCAGCAGTCGCCGGGCATTCGGGCAAGATCCGCTCCGTCCGCGCCGGCGAGCGGAACCTCCTGGTCTTCCTCAGTCGCACCCACTACTACGAGGGCAGGGGCGTCGACGCCGTCGTGCACGGGGTGCGCACGGCGGCTGCGGCCGGGTGCCGCGCGATCGTGCTCACCAACGGCTGCGGCGGGCTCAGGGAGACCTGGACTCCCGGCACCCCGGTGCTGATCAGCGACCACATCAACCTGACCGGCCGCTCCCCCATCGCCGGTGCGAACTTCGTCGACCTCACCGACCTCTACAGCAGCCGGCTCCGCGCCATGTGCCGCGAGGTCGACCCGAGCCTCGACGAGGGCATCTACGTCCAGTTCCCCGGCCCGCACTACGAGACCCCGGCCGAGATCGGCATGGTCCGGGCGATCGGCGGCCACCTGGTCGGCATGAGCACGACCCTGGAGGCGATCGCCGCCCGCGAGGCCGGCATGGAGGTCCTGGGCATCAGCCTGGTCACGAACCTGGCCGCCGGCATCAGCGGCGAGCCGCTGAACCACGCCGAGGTCCTCGAGGCGGGCCGGGCGGCCGCCTCCCGGATGGGAGACCTGCTCGGCCGGATCGTGCCCCGCATCTGAGGCCGCGATGAGGAATGACGCGAGCCCGGCGGCCGACACCCGCCGACGCCTGGTCGAGGCCGCGACCGAGGCGTTCGCCGACGACGGCGTCTTCACTGCGTCCCTCGTCGAGATCACCCGTCGGGCGGGACAGCGCAATCGCGGTGCGGTCCACTACCACTTCGAGTCCCGCGAGGGGTTGCTCGTCGCCGTGCTCGAGCAGCACACCGACTTCCTGGCCCGACGCGAGGGAGAGCTGCTGGCCCGGGCGCGGACGACACCCGAGGAGGACCTCGCCCCGGTGCTGGAGGCGATCATCCGGCCGGCGGTCGAGCTGGCCGAGACCGGCCCGTCGGGGCGCCACTACCTGATGATCGTCGGCCAGCTCGTCGAGGAGTACGACCGCGTCGACGCCCCGGTCGCTGCGGCGCTGGCCAGGACCGGTGGGTACGAGGTGTACGCGCTCCTCGAGGAGCGGTTGCCCCCGCTGGACGAGGCGATCCGGACCGAGCGGCTGACCCTGGTCACGAGCTTCATCCTGCGCTCCGTGGCGGACCGGGCCCGACTCGCCGGCCGCGTCGGCGGGCGCCCGCAGCTGCCGACCGAGGGGTTCGTGACGAACCTCGTCGCGATGGCCACCGGGATGGCGGTGGCTCCCCTGGCCGGGACGATAGCCTTCTGGCCCGTCCGCACCACCCAGCAGTAGGGAGCCGGCCCATGAGGGTCCTCGTCACCGGAGCAGCCGGCAGCATCGGCCACGTCGTCACCGTCGGCCTGACCGACCGGGGTCACGAGGTCGTCGGCCTCGACCGCGTCCCGCAGCCCGACGGCTTCGAGGGCCGCTGGCACACCGCCGACTGCGCCGACCCGGACGCGGTGGCCGCGGTCTTCGCCGAGCAGCCACTGGACGCCGTGCTGCACCTGGCCGGCCACCCCGGCGAGGCGAGCCTCCCGGACTCCCTCACCTCCCACGTGGTCACGACGGCGGCGCTGCTGGACGCGATGGTCGAGCACGACGTGCGTCGCTTCGTCTACGCCGGCTCCAACCACGCCGTCGGGCGGACCCCCCACCGCGACCTGCTCACGGTCCACGCCCGGCCCCGCCCCGACACGTTCTACGGCGTCGGCAAGGTCGCCGCCGAGGCGGTCATGAGCCTGTACGTCGACCGCTACGGCATCGACGCGGTCTCCTGCCGGATCGGCTCGTTCCTGCCCGAGCCCGAGACGACCCGGCACCTGGCCACCTGGCTCTCGCACGACGACTGCGTCCGGATGGTCGAGGCGGCCCTGACGACGGCGGCGCCGGGCTACGCGATCCTCTACGGCATCTCGGCCAACACCCGCGCCTGGTGGGACCTCGCCCCCGGCCTGGGCCTGGGCTACGACCCCCAGGACGACGCGGAGCAGTTCGCGCACCTGATCCCCTCCAGCGCGGCGGACGAGTCGGACGCCGCGCACGTGGGCGGGCCGTTCGCGACCGAGGAGTTCCACCGCCCGGCGCTCGACCGCGCCTGAGTCGGTGCGCGACCTGTCGGAGGCGTTGGTCCCGGCTGGTTAGGTGGAGGCATGAGCCTCCAACAGCGCACGCTCGGCAGCACGTCCCCGCTCACCGTCTCCGCCCTCGGCCTGGGCTGCATGGGGATGTCGGAGTTCTACGGGACCGGCGACGAGCAGACCGGGATCGCGACCATCCGGCGCGCCCTGGACCTGGGCGTCACCTTCCTCGACACCGCCGACATGTACGGCCCGTTCACCAACGAGCAGCTCGTCGGCAAGGCCGTGGCCGGTCGCCGCGACGAGATCCAGCTCGCCACGAAGTTCGGCAACGAGCGCCGGGCCGACGGCAGCCGGGTGGGCATCAACGGCTCACCCGAGTACGTCCGGTCCGCCTGCGACGCCTCGCTGCAGCGTCTCGGCGTCGACCACGTCGACCTCTACTACCAGCACCGCGTCGACCAGACGGTGCCGATCGAGGAGACCGTCGGCGCGATGGCCGAGCTCGTCGCAGCCGGCAAGGTGCGCCACCTCGGGCTCTCGGAGGCCTCGGTCGCGACCATTCGCCGCGCCCACGCGACGCACCCGATCACCGCCCTCCAGACGGAGTACTCCCTGTTCACCCGCGACCTCGAGGACGAGATCCTCCCGACCGTCCGCGAGCTCGGCATCGGCCTGGTCCCCTACTCCCCGCTCGGGCGCGGCC
>JAOPYB010000112.1 GCA_025964835.1 Nocardioides sp.
CGACTTCAGGGTCGGGTGGTCATTCGCTCGTTCCCTCGGCTGGGTGATCCCGGCGTCGTGTTGTGCGCTGGTGTTCAACGCGCTCAACAGTGGCGCGATCGGCGTCCTGGGCCCGGTGATCGCGGAGCACACCATCGGCAGCGAGGGCTTCGGCATCGCCCGGTCGGCGGAGGCTGTCGGGCTGTTCGTGACGGGGTTCGTCCTGGTCCACCTCACGATCCGGCGCCCGATGCACGCCATCATGGTGGGGTTCCTCGCGCTGGCATTGCCGATGCTGGTGCTGGCCATCACCCCGGTCAGCACCGTCGCGCTGGCGCTCGCGTTCCTGGTCGCCGGGGTCGGACTCGCAGTCCTGAGCCTCGCGTGGAGCCTCACCGTGCAGGAGAAGGTGCCCGAGGAGATGCTGTCGCGGATCATGGCAATCGACGGGTTCTTCTCCTTCATCGCGATGCCCGTCGGTCAGCTCCTGGTCGGCCCACTCGTCCTGCTCATGAGCATCCGAAGCGTCGAGCTTGGGAGCTTCGTGCTCTCGGGAGTCGTCATGGTCGTCGCCCTGGCGACACCCGCGATCGCCGGCCTGCGCCTCGAGGGCGTCACTCCTGAAGCCAAGAAACCGGCGACCAGCTGAACCAAGACCACGTGCCGGGCGGCCACGAAATCGCGCTCATCTGGCGAAAGCACCGACCGTGCCGGTCGGCAGGGGACAGGCTGGCGTCATGGAGCACCGCTACGCCCTGACCGTCACCTGGACCGGAAACACCGGAGACGGCACCTCCGCGTATCGCGGCTACCGGCGCACGCACACGGTGACCGCGGAAGGGCCGCCCGAGCTGCTGGGCTCGGCCGACCACACGTTCCACGGCGACCGTGACCGGTGGAACCCCGAGCAGCTCCTTCTCGCCGCACTGGCGCAGTGCCACATGCTGTCGTACCTGCACGTCTGCGTTGACGTGGGCGTCACAGTGACCCACTACGTCGACCGGGCGACCGCCTCCATGACGACCGAGGCCAACGGGGGCGGACGGTTCACGGAAGTGGTGCTGCATCCAGAGGTCACCGTCGCAGACCACACCATGGTCACAGCCGCGACCGAGGCTCACCATCGTGCCAACGAGCTGTGCTTCATCGCCAACAGCGTCAACTTTCCCGTGCGCCACGTGCCCGTCGTCCGGACAGCCAGCTGACCGCGCGGTCCGTCAGAGGCCGTAGCCGTGGTCATCCGGGCCGGGGCGGGTTCCCGGACTCGACATCGACGACCCGCGACTCCGTCCCGGACTGCTCGAGGGTCCGGCCACCGGCGACATCGGGGTAGCCCGGCGGGACGGTGTCGGTCTCACCGATCTCACCGGTGCGCCAGTCGACGGTGCGGGTGACGTCGTCGGCGCCGACGTAGACGGTGTCGCCGCTCAGTGCCACCGGCGGCCCGGACCAGCCGCCCCACGTGAAGCTCCCGGGCATCGTGACGCGCGACCTCTTCGTCGGTCGCCACGTCGTGCACCACCACCTGGACGTGGCCGTCCCTGGCCTCGGTGTAGGCCAGGTACGGCTGGGTCGGGTCCACCCCGGGCACGGTCTCCTCGGTGACGACCGAGACCGGCTTCACGGTGCCGTCCGGCGTCACCAGCGAGAAGCGCTGGGGCCCGCCCCCGTCGCTGGAGTTGTTGTTGCCGTGCCGGACGAGGAGCCCGGCCGACGTGTAGTACGTCGATTTGATGGCCTTGTCGTCGATCGAGACGTGCCGGGTGCCGCCGTCGTAGTAGACCGTCGTGCCGAGGGAGAAGACCGCACCGTGCCTCGACCTCGCGCACCCGGTGCCACGCGGCGTACGTCTTCGCCAGTGAGGTCTGGACGAGGTCCTCGGCCTCGGCGTGGTCACCCAGGAGGAGGTACGCCGTCCGGTACAGCGATGCCCACGACGCATTGACGAACTCGGTGTACTCGGCGTCGGACGGTGGTCGTCCGGTCGGCTGCGGCATGGCTCTCCTTCGCTCGGTCACCCTGTCAGATGCCGCGACGGCCGGAAGGGTTGGTTTCTGCAACCGGGTTGGCGGGTAGGAGGCAGCCATGACCGCTGAACTCGCCGTGGAGCTCGCCGACCTGCGCGGCTGGGCCCGACAGGTCGGCCGCGCCGGCAGCGACTGCGACGGGCTTGCGGGCTACCTGTCGACCAACGTCCCGGACGGTGACTTCGGGCGCATCCTGTCGCTGATCACCGGTCCCTACGAGGCGATGGCCACAAGCGTCCGGGAGGGGGTCGCGACCGACGGGCAGCGGCTCGACCTGTTCGGTACCTCCCTCACCGCCGTCGGCCACGACCTCGCACGCACCGATGCTCGGGTGGCCCAGGACTTCGGGGTCGGCGCCAGGATCACCGACGACGGACGGGTCTCCGGTGCGTTCGCCGATCAGGGCGCCACGACGGCGGCCGCGCCCTCGGGAGGTGGCGAGAGCCTCCCGGAGGTCAGCTTCGGGTGGTTGTTCGACAAGGCGTGCGAGCTCATCTCCTGGGTGGGTGGGCCGGACCTGCAAGAGTGGGTGACCGAGCAGATCGCCGGCGACGTGGAGAAGGCCTCGATGCAGGCGTCGGCGTGGACGAACGCCGCCGATGCGGTGCGCTCGTGCGGGGGCAACCTGAGCCACGGCGACGCGGCGATCCGCACCGTGTGGACGGGCAAGGCCGCCCACGCGGCGGGGTCCTACCTCGACCGGTGGCTCACCGCGCTCGAACGGCAGGCCGCGGCGATGGACCAGGTCGGCGGCTACCTGCACGACATGGTGCAGCAGGCCGTGGACATGGCGCAGGTCGTGGTGGACATCGTCAAGGAGATCATGAGCATCATCAGCGCCGGCTGGTCGATGGCCTCGATCCCGATCTACGGCCAGATCAAGCTGGTCGAGAAGGTCAAGGACGCCATCAAGCTCGTCAACGACGCCCGCAAGGTGATCACGGTCTTCTGGAACGCCCTCAAGCTGGTCATCGACGGCATCGAGATGACCGTGCACGCCTTCGAGGCCGAGTCCCTTCCGTCGGCCCCGTCCCTGCCCGGCGCTCGGCATGAGCGACCAGGCGTCGACGAACCGGGCCATCGACGCCGCCTGGGGCGAGCTCCGCTCCACGATCGCCGGCGCCCGGGTCGCGCTCGACCGCGTCCGCGCCGAGCCGACCACCACGCCCGAGGAGCGCCGCGAGCTGCAGCGGATCGCGCTGAGTGGCGAGCTCGGCCGGGACATGCAGACCCTCGCCCGCCACGTCGAGGCGGGTGAGACGTCGTGGCCCGAGGTCTTCGAGGGCATCTCCCCCTACACCGACCTCCTCAAGCCCCACCTGGACCGGATGGCGGTCGTCCACGCCGAGGACGTGCGCCTGGCCATCGAGGCCGACCCGACGTTCGACCCCTACGCCGCGCACGAGGAGGTGTGACCGTGTCGCGACCCGACGAGCCGGCCGGCACGGCGACCCAGGTCGGCGTCGCGCTGGCCACCCTCGCCGAGGCCTGGCTGCGCGACTCGGCGTACGCCGCGGTCGGCCTCTTCTCGCTGGCGGTCGCCTTCTGCGGGTTCGCGGTCGCCGACGGCATCGGCTACGGCGTGCTCGGCATCGCGGTCGGCCTGCTCGCCGTCGCGCTGCCCACGGTGGCGGTGGTCCGTCGGGCGCCTGCGTCCCGCGTCTGGCTGGCGATCCTGGGTGGGGCGGTGCTCGACGCCGCGGCGATCACGCTGTTCCTGACCAGCCGGTGACGGTACGCCGGACTGGCACTGAGGCGGAGCGCGACCGGGGAAACCTCGCGCACGGGGCTCTCCTAGGATGGGCCCCATGCCTGAGATCACTCGAGACGAGGTCGCCCACCTGGCCGACCTGGCCCGGATCGACCTGGACGACGCCGAGCTCGACCACCTGGCACCCCAGCTGTCGGTGATCCTCGACTCCGTGGCGTCGATCAGCGCGGTGGCCAGCGACGACATCCCGCCGACCTCGCACGCGATCCCGCTGACGAACGTGTTCCGCGAGGACGTCGTGACCCCGGGCCTGACCGCCGAGCAGGCGCTCTCCGGTGCGCCGGCACAGGAGCAGCAGCGCTTCTCCGTCCCGCGGATCCTGGGGGACGAGCAGTGAGCGGCACCACCGACTGGACGCGCAGGACCGCAGCCGAGCTCGCCGACGCCCTCGCCACCGGGGAGGTGACCTCGGTCGAGCTGACCCGGGCGCACCTCGACCGGATCGCCGAGGTCGACGGCGCCGTGCACGCCTTCCTGCACGTCGACGCCGAGGGAGCGCTGGCGCAGGCCGCCGCCTCCGACGAGCGCCGCGCGGCCGGCACCCCGGCGTCCGCTCTGGACGGCGTGCCGATCGCGGTCAAGGACGTGCTGGCGACCGAGGGGCTGCCCACCACGTGCGGCTCCCGCATCCTCGAGGGCTGGATCCCGCCGTACGACGCCACCGTGGTCGCCCGGCTGCGCGCGGCCGGCCTGCCGATCCTCGGCAAGACCAACATGGACGAGTTCGCGATGGGCTCCTCGACCGAGCACTCGGCGTACGGCCCGACGCACAACCCGTGGGATCTCGACCGGATCCCGGGTGGCTCCGGCGGTGGCTCGGCCGCGGCGGTCGCCGCCTTCGAGGCACCGCTGGCGATCGGCACCGACACCGGTGGCTCGATCCGTCAGCCGGGCGCCGTCACCGGCACCGTCGGCGTCAAGCCGACGTACGGCGGGGTCTCGCGCTACGGCCTCGTCGCGCTGGCCAACTCCCTCGACCAGGCCGGCCCGGTCACCCGGACGGTCCTCGACTCGGCGCTGCTGCACGAGATCATCGGCGGCCACGACCCGCTCGACTCCACGAGCGTCGACCTGCCCGTGCCCGCAGTCGTCGAGGCCGCCCGTCAGGGCGCCGGCGGCGACCTGAGCGGCCTCCGGGTCGGAGTCGTCACCGAGCTCGGGGGCGATCGCCAAGGAACTGAGGGATGGCAGCCCGGGGTGCTGGCCCGTTTCCAGGAGTCGGTCGACCTGCTGGTGAAGGCCGGTGCCGAGGTCGTCGAGGTGTCCTGCCCGAGTTTCGTGCACGCCCTCGCGGCCTACTACCTGATCCTGCCCGCCGAGGCGTCCAGCAACCTCGCGAAGTTCGACGCCATGCGCTACGGCCTCAGGGTGCTGCCCGAGGGCATCGACAACCCGAGCGCCGAGGACGTCATGCGCGCCAGCCGCGACGCCGGCTTCGGCGACGAGGTCAAGCGCCGGATCATCCTCGGCACCTACGCCCTCTCCAGCGGCTACTACGACGCCTACTACGGCCAGGCGCAGAAGGTCCGCACGCTGATCTCGCGCGACTTCGAGGCGGCGTTCGAGAAGGCCGACGTGCTGGTCTCGCCCACCGCGCCGACCACGGCGTTCAAGCTGGGGGAGAAGATCGACGACCCGATCGCGATGTACCTCAACGACCTCGCCACCATTCCCGCCAACCTGGCCGGCGTGCCGGGCATCTCGGTGCCGAGCGGCCTCGCCGACGAGGACGGCCTGCCGGCCGGCATCCAGATCCTCGCGCCGGCGCTCGCCGACGACCGCCTCTACCGGGTGGGTGCGGCCCTCGAGGCCGCCCTCGCCTCGCAGTGGGGTGGCCCACTGCTCGACAAGGCGCCCGAACTGGCAGGAGGACCGGCATGACCGTCGACGACCAGGCCCACCGCGAGACCGCGCTCGTCGACTGGGACGACGTGCTCGCGGCGTACGACCCGGCGATGGGCCTCGAGGTCCACGTGGAGCTGAACACCGCCACGAAGATGTTCTGCGGCTGCCCGAC
>JAOPYB010000126.1 GCA_025964835.1 Nocardioides sp.
GGCGCTCGCGCTCGCTGCGGTGGTCCTCTACCTGCGCAACCGCTCCCTGCACGACCTCGGGCAGGAGGCCCTCGACCGGCACCTGTCGGCGGTCGCCTCCGCCCTTGACCCCACGGTCCGCGTCGACGATGACGACCCGCAGACCGTCGTGCCAGGTGAGCCGAGCGCGGAGGCCGGCCGCACGGCTCGCGGCGCGCTCTGGCTGGCGTCCAACGGGGTGGTCGTCAAGACGTCCCAGACCGTCGTCCTTTTGACCCTGGCCGCGATCCTCGCGCCCTCCGCGCTCGGGCTCGTCGCCCTCGGCACCCTGGTCGCGAACATCTCCGTGCAGATCACCAGCCTCGGCACCGCCAGCGCCCTCGTCTACTGGCGCGGCGACGTACGCCGGGCCGCCCGGACGGCGGTCACGATCGGTGTCGGCATGGGCGCGGCGCTCTCGGCGATGCTGTGGTTCGCCGCACCCTGGCTGGCCGCCAGCCTCCACGCCGAGGACGGCGGAGCGGCCGTGATCCGAGGGCTGACCGTCGTCCTGCCCTTCACCGCGGTCGCCGCCGTGACCAACGAGCTGCTCCGCCGGGAGCTGAGGTTCCTGCGGCGGATCATCCCGGACACCGTCTCGTCGGTGACCGGGGCGGTCGTGGCGATCGTGCTGGTCACGCAGGGCAGCGGCGTGATGGCGCTGGTCGTGGGCCAGATCGTGCAGGCCACGATGACCATGCTGCTGTCGTGGATGGTGCATCCGCCGGTGCGACCCGGGTGGAACTCCGAGGACGCCCGCGGGCTGCTGTCGTACGGCGGTCCGTACGCCGGCGCGCAGCTGCTCGAGATCATCCAGCTCAACGTCGACTACCTCATCGTCGCCCGGGTCCTCGGTGCGGTCGCGCTGGGGCAGTACTCGCTCGGCTTCCGGCTTGCGTTCATGCCCTACCTGATGATCGTGGTCGTGACCGCCGGCGCGGCCTTCCCGTACCTGTGCCGCGTGCGCGGCCGGGAGCTCGGCCGGGCGACGGTCGTGATGATGACGGCGACCCTGACCCTGGTGGCACCGCTCTGCGTCGGCCTCGCCCTGCTGTCCGACCACCTGACGCTCCTGGGCGACAAGTGGGCCCCGGGCGTCCCGGTCGTCGCCTGGCTGGCCCTCTACGCCGTGCTCCTGAGCGTCGGCCAGCTCGTGCAGACGGCGCTCAATGCCGCCGGCCGCCCGGGCGTCGCGATGGTGCTGCGCCTCTCGCACCTGCTGCTCCTGCTCGGCACCCTCCTCGTCGCCGCGCGGCACGGGATCACCGCCGTGGCGATGGGCCAGGTGGGCGCCGCGACCGCGGTGTCGCTGATCGCGCTCACCGTGGCCCGCCGGCACATCGAGGGCTTCTCGCTGCGGAGCCTGGCGCGGTCCCTGCGGCCGGCCGCGGTGGGCGTGGCCGTGATGACCCTGGTCGTGCTGGTGGTGCGCCGGCTCATCGACCAGACCGACCCCTCGCTCACCGGTCTGCTGCTCATCGCGACGGTGGGTGTGCTGGCCTTCGCCGCCCCGGTCTGGGCCCTGGACCGGCTCCGGCTCCGGGAGGCCGTCAGCCTCGTGAGGAGATCACCGTGAGGCCCGGAGTGCGCGCCCTCGGCCAGGGCACGCTCCCGTTCGTCAGGGTCGCGCGCGGCATGCGCCGTACGAACGGGCTGACGATCGTGGGCTGGCACCGGGTCGACGGCACCAGCAACGGGCTGAGCACCGGCGTGGACGACTTCCGCCGCCACCTCGACGAGCTCGAGCGCTGGGGGGCGGTCGTGCTGCCGCTCGACGATGCCGTCGCCGGGCTCGAGGCCGGGACGCTGCCGCCCCGGGCGGTGGCGCTCACGTTCGACGACGGTTACGCCAGCGTGGTCGAGACCGCCTGGCCGCTGCTGCGCGAGCGAGACATGCCGACCACCCTGTTCGTCGTCACCGGCTTCCTCACCGGTGACCTCCGCTTCGCGTGGGACCGGCACGAGCCCGAGCACGACCGCCTGCGCCTGGCCCGGCCCCAGGAGCTGCTCGACGCGGCGCGGGACGGGCTCGACATCGGCTCGCACACCGTCACCCATCCCTGGCTCCCGCGCCTCGACGGCGCCGCGGTGCGACGTGAGCTGGCCAACTCCCGGACCGCCCTGGAGGACCTGCTCGGGCGCCCGGTGACGTCGCTCGCCTACCCGACCGGCGGCTGGACCCCCGAGGTGCGGGCGATCGCCGGCGAGGTGGGCTACCGCATCGGCATCACCGTGGACCGCGGCCTCAACACGGCCCGGACGCCGCACCTGTCGCTGCGGCGGGCGTTCGTCCCGACCGACCCGTGCGACCTCCGGCTGATCCTCGACGGCGGCTACACGCTGCTCCGTCCGCTCGACTCGTGGCGCAGCCGCAACGGTCCCCCATGGTGATCCCGTGGTGATCTCGTGGTGATCTCATGGTGATCGGGCGCGCCTGGTCGACGGTGGTGGTGCCGGTCCTGCTCGCCCTGGCCTGCGGCTTCCTCTCGGGCTACCTCCCGAGCGTGTTCGTCGTCCTGGTCCTCGGCGGCGCCGTCGTCGCCGCACTGCTGCTGCACGTGGAGTGGGCGGCCCTCGTGGTCGTCGGCTCGGCGGTCTTCGAGGACTACCTCGTGCTCCTCGACCCCCGCCTGGTCAAGGGCCTGGCCGTGATCCTGGTCGGTGCCTGGCTGATCCGTCGCTGCCGGGGACGGCTGCACGAACGGGTCCGCGGCGGCACGTTCCTGGCCGGTCTCTCGTTCGTGGTCGTGCTGCTCCTGGCGACCGTCGTGCACAACAACGGCATGACCGGCCTGGCTGTGCTGCTGCGCTACGCGGGCTTCATCGCGGTCCTCTTCGTGCTCGCCGACTGCCTGCGTGCCGGCCTCGCGCCCTCCCGGCTGGCCCGGGTCTACGTCGCTGCCTGCACGCTCGCTGCCGTCTGTGGCATCGCGAGCTACTTCCTCGGCCAGGACCGCCGGGTCGGCGGCCCGATCGGCGACCCGAACGACTTCGCCTTCTTCCTCGTCCCGGCCGTGCCGCTGGCGCTCGCCCTGCGGCGTTCGGGGCGACGGGCGTGGCCCTACGACCTCGCGGCCGCCACCGTGCTGCTCGGCATCGTCGGCACCCTCTCCCGCGGGGCTCTCGTGGGCGTCGCCGCGATGACGCTCTTCGCCCTGGTCACCCGGATGGTCCGGCTGCGCGCCGCGCTGGCCGTCGGCGCCGTGCTCGGCATCGCCCTCGTGGTCACCGCGAACGCGTTCCCGGACCTGGTCGACACCAGCCTGCACCAGAAGGAGTACGTCGCCGGGCAGAACGTCTCCGAGCGCCTCGACCTCTGGTCGGCAGCGGGCCGGATGACGATCGAGAACCCCGTGCTCGGGGTGGGTCCCGGGGCGTTCTCGCTCTACCACCGTGACTACATGGACAACCTCCCGGACGACATCAACCACCCGCTCGACGTCGCCCACAACACCTACCTCGAGGTCTCCAGCGAGCTGGGTGTCCTGGGCCTGCTCTCCTTCCTCGCACTGCTTTCCACGGCGTACACCGGTGCCTGGTCCCGCTGGCGGCGCGACGGCGACCCGGTTGCGGCCGCCGTCTGCGCCGGGCTGGTGGGCGCCGCGGTCGCCGCGGCGTTCGTCACCGAGCAGTACTACCTACCGCTGTGGCTGCTGTGCGCCTTCGGCGCCGCGTTCTCCCTCGACCGGAGGGCGGCGGACTGATGCGCGTCGTGCAGCTGCTCACCCAGGAGGTCGGCGGCCCGGTCGACCACGCCGTGGACGTGGCCGTCGGCCTCGCCGCGCGGGGCCTGGACAGCCACCTCGTCGGGCCGGCGTCGGCCGGCACCGCGCGCGCCCGAGCGGCCGGGGTCACCTGGCACGACCTGGGGATGGCGACCAAGACCGACCTGCGGGGCGGTGCCGCCGTGGCGCGCCGACTGGTCGCCCTGCGCCCCGACGTGGTCCACCTGCAGGACCGGCGGGCCGGCTGGCTGGGGCGGGGGCTCGGTCGCAACCTCGGTGATGCCGCCGTCGTGTACACGCTGCACGGTGTCGCCGACGGGCTCTCCGACCTCGTCCCGGGCAACACACGAGCGGCTCCCCGGCGCCGCCGGGACCGGTGGTACTACCTGACCGGCGAGCGTGCCGTGACCCGCTGGGGTCGCGCGCGGGTGGTGGTGCCGAGCGCGGCCGTCGCCCGCTTCGCGATCGACCACGTGGGCCTCCGGCCGGAGCTGGTCGACGTCGTGCCGAACGGCGTCGACCCGCTGCGCTTCCGTCCGGGAACCGTGCCCGACGGCCCGGTCACGGCCCTGTGGCTGGGGGTGCTGGCCGAGGTGAAGCGTCTCGACGTCCTCCTCGACGCCGCCGAGGAGCTCCCGGACCTGCGGCTCCTCGTCGCCGGCGATGGGCCACTCAAGGACCGCGTCGAGCGCCGGGTCGACGGTGCCGCGCTCCGGGGCCGGGTCTCGATGCTCGGCCGGCTCGCCGACCCCGCACCCGTCTTCGCCCGGGCGCACCTCTTCACCCTCACCTCGGCGGCCGAGAACTGTCCCCTCGCGATGCTCCAGGCCATGTCCTGCGGTCTCCCGGTCGTGTCGACCGCGGTCGGCGGGATCCCGGAGGTCGTGCGCGACGGTGTCGACGGCATCCTGTGCGGTGTCGACGACGTCGCGTCGTTCACCGCCGGACTGCGCCGCCTCAGCGAGGACGCCCTCGCCCGGGACCGGATGGGCCGCTCGGCCCGGGAGCGGATCCTCGCCGGCTACTCCCTGGACCACTGCCTCGACGGCCTGCTGGCGACCTACGAGAGGGCGCGGTCGTGCGCGCACTGACGGTGATCGCCGAGATGGGGACGGGTGGCGCCGAGACCGTCGTGGCCGACCTGGCGCAGCACCTCCTCACCCGGGGCCACCACGTCACCCTCGCGAGCAGCGGCGGCTTCCGTGCCGACGAGCTGGCCGGGCACGGCGTCCGCACGCTCGACGTGCCGCTGCGCGCGCCGGGCCCGGCCGGCCTGGCTCGGTCGGCGCTCCGGCTGAGGGGCGACGTACGTCGTCGTCCGGTCGACGTCGTGCACGCCCACAACGTCCGGGCGACCCTGGCCGCCCACGTCGGGACCCGGTGGCCGCGACGCCGGCCGCCCCTCCTCAGCACCGTGCACGGCCTCTCGGACGAGGACTACGGTCGCGCGGCACCGGTGCTGAACCGGTGCGCGGACCTCGTCGTCGCGGTGTCCGCGGACGTGGGGGAGCGGCTGACTGCGGCGGGTCTCGAGCGCGACCGGCTCCACGTCGTCGAGAACGCCTGCCGACCGGTTCCGGCCTTCGACCGCGCGCGGGCGCGCCGCGAGCTCGGGCTGGGCCCGGACCAGCCCGTCGTGCTGTGCCTGGCCAGGTTGATCGCCCCCAAGCGCCACGACCTGCTCGTCGCGGCCTGGCAGCGGCTGCCGGCCGACGCCGTGCTCCTGGTGGCCGGTGACGGCCCGCGACGGGCCGACATCGAGCGGCAGGTGGCCGCGGCCGGTCTCGAGGGACGCGTGCGACTGCTCGGGGTGCGCCGCGACGTCCCGCGGCTGCTGGCGGCCAGCGACGTCCTGGTGCTGGCCTCGGACCGGGAGGGCCTGCCGATGACCGTGCTCGAGGCGATGTCGGCCGGTGTGCCGGTGGTGGCCTCGGCGGTCGGCGGGCTGGTGTCGCTCGGCGACGACGCCCTCGAGCTGGTGGCCCCGGGCTCGGCCGACGCGCTGGCTGCGGGCCTGCTGGCGCTGGTGGGCGACGCCGACCGGGGGAGGGCCATGGCGAGCGTGGCGAAGGAGCTGGTGGCACGACGGTTCTCGTCGTCGATCCTGGGTTCCGCCTATGAAAATCTCTATCAACATCTGATCTTGAGGACGGGAACGTAACGTGCTCCACAACTGTCCGTTGAACCTTGTACCTGCCCTGCGGAACCGACGGATCGTCGGCCATCGGGGGCAGGCCTTGCTCGGGGGGGAGCGGCCTGGAAGATCTCCAGGTCGTCTGGCCGTGCGCCACGCGCGCACGTGGGGAGATTCATAGTCATGGAACTCAGGGACGTCGGCGGAGCGCTGTGGCGACAGAAGCTCCTGGTGGTGCTGATCCTGGTCGTGACGGGCACCGCGGTGGGCTTCGGCCTGATGGCCGCCCCGAAGTCGTACCAGGCGACCGCCACCGTCTCGGCAGCGACCGCGCCCGACGTCCAGACGAGCAGTGAGGACCTCAACGCCCTCCGCGGCACCCTCGGCGAGCTCGCCAACTCCCGGGCGGTGCTCCAGGACGTCCAGGCGAAGCTGAGCCAGGACCGTTCGCTGGACCAGCTCCGGCAGGAGATCTCCGGCAGCTGGGTGGACGGCACCATCCTCGTCGAGATCTCCGTGAGCGACTCGAGCCCGCGGATGGCTGCCGAGATCGCGAACACCGTGGCCGACGTGCTGCCGCTCCACGACCCCAGCAACGGCGCCTTCCTCTTCACGACGAGCAACCCGGCCCAGCCGCCGGTGACCTACGCGAGCCCCAACCTCCTGCTCGGGATCGGCGTCGGGGGCCTGCTCGCCCTCGTGCTCGCCGTCTGTGGTGCGCTGTGGCGTGACCGTCGCGGGAACACGGTCGACGACGCCGCTGCGATGGAGGAGGCCGCGGGCGCACCCGTCCTGGCCCACGTCTCCCCGCCGAAGGACCCCACCACCCTGCCCGCGCTCTACCCGGGCACCTCCGCCGCCGACGTGTTCCGGCACCTGCGGATCGCGCTCGAGGCCGAGGCGAGCTCCCAGCCGGTCACGCAGGTCGTGGTGACCGGCGTGACCAGTGGCGACGTCAACGTCTGGCTGGGCGCCAACCTCGCGATCTCGCTGGCCAACGTCGGTCGCCGCGTCCTGCTGGTCGACGGCCGCATCGGCGAGCGCCACGGCCGGCCCATCGCCGCCGAGCCGGACACCCCGGGCCTCTACGAGCTGCTCACCGGTGGCGACTTCGACGCTGCGCTGAGCCCGGGTCCCGTGGAGCTGCTGACCGTGCTCCCGTCCGGCACCTGGGGTGGTGCCCCCACCGAGACGCTCATCGAGACCCGGTTCGCGGCCGCCATGGCCGAGGCCGCCGAGCGCTTCGACGTCGTCGTGATCCTCGCACCGCCGCTCGACGTCTGCGACGACGCGCGGGTGATGGCGGCCGGTGGCTCGCTCCTGCTCGCCGTCCCCGAGGGTGGCCTCTCCCCGGCCGAGCTCCGGGGCCACGTCGAGAGGATCCGCTCCGTCGGCGTCCGGCTCCTGGGCACCGTCCTCGTCGGCCGCCGGGCGGAGAAGGTCCCCGCCTGAGCGGTCCGGTGGGCCTCAGCTCGTCGTGGTGAGCGAGCGGGTGCGGGTGCCGGCGAGCCGCAGGCTCACCGTGGCCATCGAGCCCACGGAGCTCGAGGTACCGAAGTTCGCCTCGACATGGGCCCGCCCGTGCAGGCCCTCGGCGTCCGCGAGCTCGGGGTCCGCCAGCCGGGCGGCCAGGGCGTCCGCGAGATCGTCGGCCTGGCCCGGGGCCACCAGGGCACCCGCGCTCGGCGGAAGGCTGTTCTCGATGCCGACCACGTCGCTCGCCACGAGGCTGCGGGCGCTGGCCATGGCCTCCAGCGGAGCGAGGGCCATGCCCTCCCATCGCGACGGGACCACCACGACGTTGGCGGCCGTCAGCCACGTGGGCACGTCGGTGCGGGCCCCGACCAGCGTGATGCCGGAGTCGGGATCGATGCGGGCCTCGAGCGCCTCCCGGTCCGGTCCGTCGCCGACCAGGACGAGGTGGGCGGCGGGGACGCGGGCGCGCACGCGGGGCCAGGCGTCCACCAGGTCCTGCTGGCCCTTCTGCGGGGCGAGCCGGCCCACGCAGACGACGGTGGGCAGGTCGGGCAGGCCCAGCGTCCGCCGCGCCGCGGCGCGCTCGCTGCGGCCGACG
>JAOPYB010000127.1 GCA_025964835.1 Nocardioides sp.
GATCTCCGGTGAGGTCGACGGCAAGACGCAGTACGTCGCGCTGACCGACATCCTCGGGGCCGAGGACGCCTTCGGCGACATGGACTTCAAGGTCGCCGGCACGCCGGAGTTCGTCACCGCCCTGCAGCTCGACACCAAGCTCGACGGCATCCCCGCCGACGTGCTGGCCGCCGCGCTGACCCAGGCCAAGGACGCCCGGATGTCCATCCTCGAGGTGATGGCCGAGGCCATCTCCACCCCCGAGGAGATGTCGCTGCACGCCCCGCGGATCATCACCGTGAAGATCCCCGTGGACAAGATCGGCGAGGTCATCGGGCCCAAGGGCAAGATGATCAACCAGATCCAGGACGACACCGGCGCCCAGATCAGCATCGAGGACGACGGCACGATCTACATCGGCGCCACCAACGGCGAGTCCGCCGAGGCGGCCCGGTCGATCATCAACGGGATCGCGAACCCGACCATGCCCGAGGTCGGCGAGCGCTACCTCGGCACGGTCGTCAAGACGACGAACTTCGGCGCCTTCATCTCGCTGCTCCCCGGCAAGGACGGACTGCTGCACATCAGCAAGCTCCGCGCCCTGGCCGGCGGCAAGCGCGTCGACGCCGTCGAGGACGTCCTGGCCGTCGGCCAGAAGGTCCAGGTCCAGATCGCCGAGATCGACGACCGCGGCAAGCTCTCCCTCATCCCCGTCGTCGAGGACGGCGCCGAGGGCGCCGAGGGCGACTCGGACGCTGCCGAGGCGACCGACGAGGACTGACAGCTCCAGACTGCCGGCCCGCCGCTCCCCAGGAGCGGCGGGTCGCTGTTTTTTCGGCCGTGGGAAGGTTGAGGCGTGGAAGGCACGAGCATGCAGACGAGCAATCACAAGATCCCGCACGGGGCAGGCCAGAAGGTCGGCAGCACGCGCACCCTCTCGACCGTGCGCGACCACGACGGGCAGGTGACGTCGCAGGTCAAGCGGTCGGTCCTGCCCGGAGGGCTGCGCGTGGTCACCGAGCAGATGGCCGGAGCCAGGTCGGCAACGATCGGCGTCTGGGTCAACGTCGGATCGCGCGACGAGACCCCCGCGCTCCACGGCTGCTCGCACTTCCTCGAGCACCTGCTCTTCAAGGGCACGCGTGAGCGGTCGGCTCTCGACATCTCGGTGGCCCTCGACGCGGTGGGCGGGGAGTTCAACGCCTTCACCGCCAAGGAGTACACCTGCTTCCACGCGCGGGTCCTCGACGAGGACCTGCCGCTCGCGGTGGACGTCCTCGGCGACATGATCACCGCCTCCCTGCTCGCGCCCGACGACGTCGAGGCCGAGCGGGACGTCATCCTCGACGAGATCGCGATGCACGACGACGACCCCGACGACGTCGTCCACAACCTCTTCGCCGCGCAGGCGTGGGGCGACTCCCCGCTGGGCCGGCCGATCGCCGGCACGGAGGAGTCGATCGCCGCGCTGACGCGCTCCCAGATCGCCCGCTTCCACAAGCGTCACTACCGGCCGGCCAACATGGTCGTGGCCGCCGCCGGCAACGTCGACCACGCCGCCCTGGTCCGCCGGGTGCGCCGGTCGTTCGCGCGCAACGACTTCCTCAGCGGCGACGAGTCCCCGGTGGCCCCCCGCCGCAGCGAGCGCGGCCGCCGGGTCACACCCGGCACCGTGGGCGCGACCCGGCCGTTCGAGCAGGTCAACCTCGTCCTCGGCGTCGCCGGGCTCCACCGCCAGGACGACCGCCGCTTCGCCCTCGGCGTGCTCAACACGGCCCTCGGTGGCGGTACGTCGAGCCGCCTGTTCCAGGAGGTGCGTGAGCACCGTGGGCTGGCCTACTCCGTCTTCTCGTTCGCCAGCCACCACGCCGACTCCGGCCTGGTGGGGGTGTCGGTCGGCTGCCTGCCGAACAAGCTCGAGGACGTGCTCACCGTCGTGCGCGCCGAACTGGCCAAGGTCGCCGCCCACGGCATCACCGCCGAGGAGCTCTCCCGCGGCAAGGGCCAGCTGCGCGGCGGCCTGGTGCTCGGCCTCGAGGACTCCGGTTCCCGGATGTCCCGCCTCGGCAAGGCCGAGCTGGTCTACGACGAGCTGCTGAGCATCGACGACGTGATGGCCCGGATCGAGGCGGTCACGCTCGAGGAGATCCACGACCTCGCTGCCGAGCTGTTCACGCAGCCCGAGGTGCTCGCCATCGTCGGCCCGGCGTAGCGCTCGCTCAGGCCAGCAGCCGGACGACCCCGGCACAGGCGACCGCCCACAGCACGCTGGTGAAGGTGCCGATGATGAACCGTTCCGCGGCGCCCGTGCGGACGCCGTCCTCGGCCGCGCGCAGCTCGGGATAGCGGCCCAGCCCCTTGACGGCCAGTACCACCGCCAGGCCCTCCGGCCATCCGGCCGCGAGGGACGCGAAGATCGCGCCCCGCTCCAGGACGCCGATCCAGGCGCCGCCGCGGAGCACCTGCCCGGCACGGTCCATGGACCGCCCCGGAGCCTCGTCGCGGTCGACGAGGTCGAAGACGCGGCCGGTGACGGGGCCGCCGCCGACGACGGCGACCAG
>JAOPYB010000152.1 GCA_025964835.1 Nocardioides sp.
CGGGTCATCTACATGGAGGACGGCGTCATAGCGGAGGACTCGCCGCCGGACGTGATCTTCGAGAACCCGACGAACCCGAGCACCAGGAACTTCCTGCGCGCAGTGCTGAGCCCGTGAGTCCGCGGAACCCTCAGTAGCAGTCGCCGGCCAGGCATTCCGGTACGGCTCCACGCCGTCGTGGACCACGTTCGTCATCGCCACGTGCGAGCCGGACGGTGGCCGCCTTGCATGAGCGTCGCTGCGTCCGCGCAGGAGGCGGCTCCACGGGGCGGGACGAGGAACCGGCTTTCCGGCACGCCCGAGGGTGCTACCCGCGGGCGTCCCATCGGCGGAGCCCGGCGGGAGCGGGGGTCATTGACAACAGAGATTGCATGCAGCATGCTGCTCTTAGCATCGTAGATCAGGAACCCGCGAAGGGAGATGGACGGGTGAGTGCCAACCCCGCCGAGAACGTCGCCGAGACAGGCCGCGTCCCTCGAGCCCTGGACATGAACGCCACACCGGCGACAGGCGACACCTTCCGCGAAGTGTTCGGGGCGCTGCCGACGGGGGTCACCATCGTGACCAGCTCGGACACCTTCGGGCTGCCCGTGGGGATGACGGTCAGTGCCGTGACCGCGCTCTCCCTCGATCCCCCACAGCTCCTCGTGTGTCTGCAGCGTGGCAAGTACACCCTCGACGCGATCCGCGACTCCGGTCGCTTCGCGGTGAACTTTCTGAGTGAGGACCAGTCGCTGCTCTCCAGTCGCTTCGCGTCCAACCGCTTCGACAAGTTCTCCGGCCTCGACTGGACGCCCGGGTACCACACCGGCGCGCCCTGCCTGGCCGGCGTGCTCGCGATCGCCGAGTGCTCGGTCAGTGAGGTCATCGTCTCGGGCGACCACGAGATCGTCATCGGCACCATGGTCGCCGGTCGCAGTCGTGAGGGAACGGCTCTCGTCTATTGGAACCGCGGATATCACCGGCTAGTCCGCGGGCCGGCCGGACGACCGGGCCGATGACCGCTACCGGATAGCCGGCGAGTCGTCGAAGCAACCCGCGCGCTGTGCGCCAACGCCGCGGCCCGCGACCCCACCCATCGACGGAAAGAAGATCATCATGGACTTTGCCCCCTCACCAGAGGTCGCTGACTGGATCGCAACGGCGGAGGCGCTCAAACCCATCCTGGCCGAGCGGGCTCGTGCGTACGACGAGGAGGGTTCCTGGCCGCGCGAGAACATGGAGCTCCTGACCGAGCAGGGGTTCCTCAAGCTGGCGGTCCCGGTCGAGTTCGGCGGGCTCGGGACCTCTGCCGGATTCGCCCACCTCCTGCCCCACAGCGTGATCGAGGTCATCGCGTCGGCCTGCGCCAGCACGGCCTGGGCCCTGACCACGCAGTACCACTGTCACGGCCTGATCGCGGGCTTGGCCAGCCACGACCAGCAGGCCTGGCTGTTCAAGGAGGTGATCGACAACGGGGCCTTGATGGCCACGGTGGGCAGCGAGGTCATTCCTCAGCAGCGGCTGGCCACGGGCAACGAGACCGGCAACATCCAGTTCAACGTCGAGTTCCGCAAGACCGAAAGCGGTTTCGTCGCGAACGGCACCAAGGGCTTCACCTCCATGGCGGCCGCGTCGTCCTACATCCTCTACTGGGCGCTGGCCCCGGGCACCGACACGCCCTCGGAGGGCCTGGTCCTTGGGGTGATGGACGCCAGCGACCCGGGCGTGCACTTTCTGCCCGGCTGGGAAGAGGTGATCGGTATCCGGGCCTCGCTGTCCGGTCCCACCAGGTTCGAGAACGTGCCGATCGCCGACAAGGACGTCATCGGTCGGCCCGGTGACTACGTCCAGAAGCACCCCTACCTCTTCGAGCTCACGTACGCCGCCCTCCTGGTGGGCATCGCGCAAGGGGCGTTCGACTTCGTGACGAAGGTGTTCAACGAGCGGCCCTACCTGGCCGAGGAGGACGGCCTGAAGTACACCATCGGGGAGATGTCCAGCGCCCTGCAGGCCAGCCGGACGTCCTGGTGGTACGCCCAGTGGCTGTACGACGTCGGGCGACACGACGAGGCGTCGTTCGCCGCGCTCCGGGCCCTGCACCTGGCCAAGACCAACGGCGTCTTCATCGCCACCAAGGCTTTCGACGTCGTGGGCACCCGGGCCCTCTTCAAGTTCAACCCGCTCGAGCGCGCCTGGCGAGACATCCGCACGGTCTCTCTCCACACCCGCGAGAGCCAGCTCATGGGACTCCTCGCCAAGGCAGAGATCTCCGGAGACCTGTTCGCCAAGGCGAAGTACGGGCACCGCATCGCGCCCGAGGAGCGCAAGACGTGGTCGGACCTCGGTATGCCTGAACTCGAGAACCAGTGACCCGGGCGCCCCGTTGACGTTCCAGCAGCTCTGGGGCGAGACCCGGCCGGTCGGCCGCTCGCGTAGCTCGGGCGGTTACGACCGGATCATCGGGACGTCGGCGGACTCCGAGCTCCGGGAGTGGTTCGTCGGGGCGGCCGAGAGCCGGGGGATGCACGTCGAGGTCGACCGCGTCGGCAACCAGTGGGCCTGGCTGGGTGATCCCGATGCCAGCCCCGGCACGCCATCGAGGAACCTGGTGCTCGGGTCGCATCTCGACTCGGTGCCCGGCGGAGGGGCCTTCGACGGCATGCTCGGCGTGGTCTCCGCCTTCGCCGCGATCGACCGACTCCGGGCGAGCGGGCGACTGCCCGACGTCCCCTTGGGCGTGGTGTCCTTCATCGAGGAGGAGGGCGCGGGGTTCGGCATCACCTGCCTGGGCTCGCGGGTCCTGCTCGGGTCCCTTGGTCGCGAAGAGGCACTCGCGCTGCGGGACCGCGACGGGGCGACCCTGGCCGACGCCCTCGAAGCGATGGGCTGTGACGTCGACGACTTCGGCGCGGACCGCGACGCGGCCGTCCGGATCGGGACGTACGCCGAGCTGCACATAGAGCAGGGCCGCGGGCTGATCGACCTGGGCAGGCCGGTCGCCGTCGGATCGTCCATCCGGCCCTACGGTCGGTGGCGGCTGACCATCCAGGGAGAAGGCAACCACGCCGGCACCACGCGCCTGCCCGACCGCCACGACCCCATGCTGGTGCTCGCCGACGTCATCCAGACGGCCCGGGTGGCCGCGCTGAAACGCGGCTGCGTCGCCACCGTCGGCAAGGTGTGCGTCGAACCCAACGCGGCGAACGCGATCCCAAACCGGGTGACCGCCTGGCTCGACGCACGGGGCCCGGACGAGGCCCTCGTCAGTGAGCTGGCAGCCGAGGTCGGCGGCGTGCCCGGCGTCCAATCGGTGCAGGAGTTCTTCACCGAGCGGGAGCGCTTCGACGGCCCCTTGGCCGCGACCCTCTCGGAGCTTCTGGACCACGCACCCATCCTGGAGACGGGGGCGGGCCACGACGCCGGGAC
>JAOPYB010000172.1 GCA_025964835.1 Nocardioides sp.
GGATCGTCGGACCGTCCATCACCGGGTCGCTGTAGGGCAGGCCGACCTCGATGACGTCGCAGCCGGCGTCGACCATCGCCAGCAGCGCGTCGATGCCACCGGCGACGTCGGGGAAGCCTGCCGGCAGGTAGCCGACGAGGGCGGCCCGGTTGTCGGCGCGCGCCTTCTCGAAGGCGACCGAGACGCTCATGCCTCGACCTCCTCGGCCCGGGGGTCGGTGTCCGGGTCGCCGACGGGCTCCTCGGTCACCCGGTCCGGGTCGCCGAGCCCGAACCACTCGATGGCGGTGCCCATGTCCTTGTCGCCGCGGCCGCTGAGGTTGATCAGCACGGTGGCGTCGGGGCCCTTCTCGGCGGCGAGCCGCCTGGCGACCTCGAGGCCGCCGGCGATCGCGTGGGCCGACTCGATCGCCGGGATGATGCCCTCGGTGCGGCTGAGCAGGGCCATGGCGTCCATCGCCTCCGCGTCCGTGACCGGGACGTACGTCGCCCGCCCGGTCGCCGACAGGTGGGCGTGCTGCGGCCCGACGCCCGGGTAGTCGAGGCCGGCCGAGATCGAGTGGGACTCGATGGTCTGGCCGTCCTCGTCCTGGAGGACGTACGTCCGGGCGCCGTGCAGCACCCCGCGGTCCCCCGCGTGGATCGTGGCGGCGTGCCGTGGGGTGTCGACACCCTCGCCGCCCGGCTCGAAGCCGTAGATCTCGACCTCGGCATCGTCGAGGAAGGCGGTGAACAGCCCGATCGCGTTCGAGCCGCCGCCGACGCAGGCGGCGATGGCGTCCGGGAGGCGGCCGAGCTGGTCGAGGCACTGCTGGCGCGCCTCGTCGCCGATGCTGCGGGTGAAGTCGCGGACCATGCTGGGGAACGGGTGCGGCCCGGCGGCCGTGCCGAAGAGGTAGGCCGTGTGGTCGACGCTGGCGACCCAGTCGCGCAGCGCCTCGTTGATCGCGTCCTTGAGGGTCGCGCTGCCGGAGTCGACCGGCACGACCGTGGCGCCGAGCAGGTGCATCCGGGCGACGTTGAGCGCCTGGCGCCGGGTGTCGACCGAGCCCATGTAGACGGTGCAGTCGAGCCCGAAGTAGGCCGCGGCCGTCGCGCTGGCCACCCCGTGCTGGCCGGCGCCGGTCTCGGCGATCACGCGGGTCTTGCCCATCCGCCTGGTCAGCAGCGCCTGGCCGAGGACGTTGCGGATCTTGTGGGCGCCCGTGTGGTTGAGGTCCTCGCGCTTGAGCAGGATGCGGGCACCCACCTTCGCCGACAGCCGCTCGGCCTCGTAGAGCAGGCTCGGACAGCCGGCGTACTCCCGCAGGATCGTGTCGAACTCGGTGACGAACGCGGGATCGCCCATCGCCTCGTGCCAGGCGGCGGTGAGCTCGTCGAGGGCGGCCACCAGGGCTTCCGGCATGAAGCGCCCGCCCCAGCCGGTCTCGGGCCCGCCGAACCAGCCGTCGGCGTCCGCGTCGTAGCTCGTCGGTCGGGAGATCTCCGTGGTCATGCCTGCACCCCTGTCATCGCGCGCACCGCCTGCTCGGGGTCGCCGTCCTTGACCAGCGCCTCGCCCACCAGGACCGCGCGGGCGCCCTCGGCGACGAACCGTGCCACGTCCTCCGGCCCGGCGATGCCGGACTCCGCGACCAGGACCCGGTCGTCGGGGACGAGCGGCGCCAGCCGGCCGAAGGTGCCGCCGTCGACGGCGAGGGTCTTGAGGTTGCGCGCGTTCACGCCGATCAGCTCGGCACCGAGGGCCACGGCCCGCTCGGTCTCGGGCTCGTCGTGGACCTCGACCAGCACGGTGAGGCCGAGCTCGCCCGCCTCGTCGTACAGCCGGCGGAGCGAGTCGTCGTCGAGGGCGGCCACGATCAGCAGCGCCAGGTCGGCGCCGGCGGCGCGGGCCTCGACCAGCTGGTAGGAGGCCACGATGAAGTCCTTGCGCAGGAGCGGCGTGCCGACGGCGGCGCGGACCGTGCGCAGGTCGTCGATGCTGCCGCCGAAGCGGCGCTGCTCGGTCAGCACGCTGATGGCGGCCGCACCACCGGCGGCGTACGCGCCCGCGAGCGCGGCCGGGTCGGCGATGTCGGCGAGGTCGCCCTTGCTGGGGCTGCGGCGCTTGACCTCGGCGATGACGCTCGAGCCGGGGCCGCGGAAGTGCGGCATCGGGTCCCGCGGGGGGTCCACGTCGGCGAGGGCGGCGCGCAGGTCGGCCAGGCTCGTGGCGGACTCACGGGCGGCGAGATCGATCCGCACACCGTCGACGATGTCGTCGAGAACGGATGGCGCGTCGGCCGGCACGGGTTCCTCCAGGGACTGGGTGGGGCAACCCCCGAAGTCTGTCACGCGCCGACACGCGCGCCTCGCGCGCCTTCAAAACTGGGAATGCCGGGCGCCACACCGACTACCTTGTGCCCGAAGGGCCACGTGCGGCACGCGGCCACGAGACGACAGGAACACGACATGAGCTATGGAACGCCTCCTCCCCCGCCCCAGGAGCCGGGGTACGGCCAGCCGGCCGGCTACGGCGCGGCGCCCGTGGGAACCAACAAGAAGGCCATCTGGTCACTGGTGCTCGGGATCCTCGGCCTGGTCTGCTGCGGGTTCGTCGCCGGCATCCCGGCCATCATCCTGTCGCGCTCGGCGAAGAAGGAGATCGCGGTGTCGGGTCAGTCCGGCGGCGGCATGGCGACCGCCGGCTTCGTGCTGGGCTGCATCGCCGTCGCCTTCGGCGTGATCTTCGTGATCCTCGCGCTGACCGGCAACGTCGACTTCTCCGGAGACGTCAGCACCAGCTGAGCACCACCCGAGGAGCCCGACCGGACACGTCCGGTCGGGCTCCTCGCACGTCCGGGCCCTCGGGGCGTGCCCAGGCCGTGCCTAGGGCGCGAGCCAGGAACCGAACGGCAGGTTGCGCGCCACCGTGAAGACGGCGAGGAGCACCAGAGCCGCGCCGGCCAGCGGCCGCACCACGGCCGTCGGCAGCTGGCGGTGCACGCCGCGCCAGCGGTCGAGGGTCCAGATCGCGAGCCCGGCCACCAGGAACGGCAGCGCGACGACGAAGGCGAGGTTGCTCGACGCGGCGCCCAGGAGGTCGCCGTGGGTGAGGTCGTTGACCGCCCGGAGACCGCCGCACGCCGGGCACCAGATGCCCAGAGCGGCCAGCGGGCAGAGCCCCCAGCTCGCGTGCTGGTGCGGGTCTCGCACCCGCAGTGCGACCGTCGCCACCGCCAGCCCCCCCAGGACCCGGGCGGGCGACGCCATCCGCTGGCGCCGCGTGAGCGGAGGGGACGCGGTCAGGGTCATGACATGCCGGTCAGTGGTCCGAGGTGTGGAGACCCATCCTGGCCATCACGGCGAAGACGACGAGCGAGGCGATGCCGATCGCGACCCCGACCCAGAAGATCGTCATGTTCACCGGGTCGAGCATGAGCGCCACGCCGCCCACGACGAAGCCGAGCAACGCGACCGCGACAGCGCTCCAGGCTGCGGGGGTGTTGCC
>JAOPYB010000211.1 GCA_025964835.1 Nocardioides sp.
GCGCGGTGCGCCCCGACCTCGTCGACGAGCGGCTGCGCATCGTGGTCGAGGCCGACTCCTTCGAGTGGCACGGCAAGCGGTCGGCCCTGGCGCGTGACGCGCGGCGCTACAACTCGCTCGTCGCGGCCGGCTGGCTGGTGCTGCGCTTCGCCTGGGAGGACGTCATACACGACCCCGACCACGTCCGCCGGGTGCTCGCCGACGTGACCGGGCTCGCCGAACGACGGACCGAAGCTCCCTCGCGAGGCTCCCGGGCCGCCTGACGAGCGACTTCGGTGCGTCCGGCGGTAGGATGAGAACCTGTTCTAGTTCTGGGTCTCGACCAGAGGGGTGACATGACGGCGACGCCGGCGATCGAGGGATGGTTCACGACGGGCGCGCAGCCGGCGCTCGTGGGCACCGGGTGCACGACGTGCGCGACGGTGTTCTTCCCGCGGGCCGAGGGCTTCTGCCGCAACCCGGCCTGCGCCGGGGAGGAGTTCGAGGACGTCGAGCTCTCCCGGCACGGCGTGATCTGGTCCTACACCGACGCGCAGTACCAGCCGCCGCCGCCCTACATCCCCCGCACCGACCCCTACGAGCCGTTCGCGCTGGCGGCGGTCGAGCTGCCCGAGGGCCTGGTCGTCCTCGGTCAGGTGGCCGACGGCTACGGCGTCCACGACCTCAGGGTCGGCGGCGAGGCGGAGCTGGTCGTCGAGACGCTCTACACCGACGCCGACGGCGACCACACGATCTGGCGCTGGAAGCCCGTCACCGAGATGGGCGCGGAGGCCGACCAGTGATCACCCCAGGCAGATGCTCGCTTCGCTCGGCTCTGTCCAGGGACCCCGAATGAGTCACGACGTCGCGGTCGCCGGGGTCGGCATGCACCCGTGGGGCAAGTGGGGGAGGTCCTTCGTGTCCTACGGGGTGCACGCGGCCCGGGCAGCGCTCGCCGACGCGGGCATCGACTGGCAGGACGTGGGGCTGGTCGTGGGCGGCGAGACCGTCCGCAACGGCTACGGCGGCTACGTCGCCGGAGCCACCTTCGCCCAGGCCCTGGGCTGGAACGGCGCGCGCGTCGCCACGTCGTACGCCGCGTGCGCGACCGGGGCCCAGGCCCTGGACACGGCCCGCGCCCGGATCCTGGCGGGCATGTGCGACGTCGCGCTGGTCGTCGGGGCCGACACCACGCCCAAGGGATTCCTCGCGCCCAACGCGGGCGAGCGCTGGGACGACCCCGACTGGCTGCGCTTCCGGCTGCTGGGGATGACGAACCCGGCCTACTTCGCGCTCTACGCCCGGCGCCGGATGGACCTCTACGGCGCCACCCAGGGGGACTTCGCGCAGGTCAAGGTCAAGAACGCCCGGCACGGCCTGCACAACCCCTACGCCCGCTACCGCAAGGAGGTCAGTGCGGCGGACGTGCTCGGCTCCGCGGTCGTCAGCGACCCGCTGCACCTACTCGACATCTGCGCGACGTCCGACGGCGCCGCGGCCGTCGTCCTCACCAGCCTCGACCACGCCCGCAGGCGGGGCCTGACCGATCCCGTGCGGGTGCGCGCGATCTCGACCGTCACGCCGACCTTCCCCAACACCGTGATGGACATGCCGAACCTCTCCACCGACTCCAGCGCCGTGGCCGGCGTGCCGGAGCGCAGCTTCAAGGAGTCGATCGCGCACGCGGCCTACGAGGAGGCCGGGATCGGGCCCGAGGACGTCAGCCTGGCCGAGGTCTACGACCTGTCGACCGCGCTCGAGCTGGACTGGATCGAGGACATCGGCCTCTGCGGCCGCGGCGAGGCCGAGTCCCTGCTGCGCGCCGGCGAGACCACGATCGGCGGCCGGATCCCGGTCAATCCCTCCGGCGGGCTGGCCTGCTTCGGCGAGGCCGTGCCGGCCCAGGCGCTGGCCCAGGTCTGCGAGGTGACCTGGCAGCTGCGCGGCCAGGCCGAGGGACGCCAGGTCGAGGGTGCGCGGGTGGGCATCACGGCCAATCAGGGACTCTTCGGCCACGGCTCCTCGGTCCTGCTCAGCACCTGAGCGGAGACCGGCGACCCGCCCGTCGACCTCGGCGAGCCCTACGGCCTCCTCGGCGTCGCGGACGAGGAAGCTCGACCGACCTGGCCCAGCGCCGGCGGGTCGGTGTCCGCGCGCGGACGGATCGTGACGGTGTCTCGCACGCCCTCATCCTGCCCACCCGGTGGTCAGCCCCACGCATCCGCCGTCCTGCGGCGTCTCCTGGGTGTAGAACGTCCGCATGAGCGACGAGAAGATCCGGGTCTACCTGCTCGACGACCACGAGGTCGTCCGCCAGGGCCTCCGCTACCTGCTGGAGACCGCCGGCGACATCGAGATCGTGGGCGAGTCGGGCTCGGCGGTCGACGCGATGGCGCGGATCCCCGCGCTGCGCCCGCACGTCGCCGTGCTCGACGGCCGGCTGCCCGACGGGTCCGGCATCGAGGTGTGCCGGGCGGTGCGCGCGGTCGACCCCTCGATCCAGGCGCTGATCCTCACGTCGTACGACGACGACGAAGCGCTGTTCGCCGCGATCATGGCGGGGGCGGCCGGCTACGTGCTCAAGGAGATCAAGGGCACCGACCTGATCGGCGCTGTCCGGCAGGTGGCGGCGGGCAACTCGCTGATCGACCCGTCCCTCACCGCCCGCGTGCTCGAGCGGGTCCGCAACCCCTCGACGACCGCCCCGGAGCTCGCCGAGCTCACCGAGCAGGAGCTCAAGCTGCTGGGCCACATCGCCGAGGGCCTCACGAACCGCCAGATCGGCGAGCAGATGTTCCTGGCCGAGAAGACCATCAAGAACTACGTGTCCAGCATCCTCGCCAAGCTGGGCCTCGAGCGCCGCACCCAGGCGGCCGT
>JAOPYB010000245.1 GCA_025964835.1 Nocardioides sp.
ATCAAGAACATCGAGGTCGCCGCGCGGATGGGCGGCGGTGACGTCTCGGGCAACCCGACGCTCTACGACGCCATCCAGAAGGCCAAGAAGTCGTCGGTGCCCAACGACAACATCGACCGCGCGGTCAAGCGCGGTTCCGGCGCCGAGGCCGGCGGCGCCGACTACATCACGATCATGTACGAGGGCTACGGCCCCTCCGGCGTCGCGCTGCTCATCGAGTGCCTCACCGACAACAAGAACCGCGCCGCGATGGAGGTCCGCACCGCCATGAGCCGCAACGGCGGGTCGCTGGCCGACCCCGGCTCGGTGTCGTTCCTCTTCAACCGCAAGGGCGTCGTCGTGGTCCCCGTCGACCAGGACGGCCGGACGGTCTCCGAGGACGACGTCCTCGAGGCCACGCTCGAGGCCGGAGCCGACGCGGTGAACGACCTGGGGGAGTCCTTCGAGGTCGTGTCCGAGGCCACCGACCTGGTCGCGGTCCGCACGGCCCTGCAGGCTGCCGGCGTCGACTACGACTCGGCCGAGGCCTCGTTCGTCCCGGACATGCAGGTCGAGCTGGACGGCGACGGAGCCGGCAAGCTGTTCCGCCTCATCGACGCCCTCGAGGACCTCGACGACGTGCAGAACGTCTACGCCAACTACGACGTCCCCGATGCGGTCATGGAGCAGCTCGAGGCGTGACCCGCCGGGCCTGCCCACGCGTGTCGTACGTCGAACGGTCGCTGCCTGCGGCTAGCGTTGCCTCCGAACAGATGTTCGGACGGAAGGCTCCTTCATGCGCGTGCTCGGGATCGACCCCGGCCTGACCCGCTGCGGCATCGGCGTGGTCGACGGCGAGGTGGGTCGACCGCTCACCCTGGTCGACGTCAACGTGCTGCGCACCTCCTCGGACGAGCCGGTCTGGCGTCGCCTCGTGACCATCGAGAGGGGGATCGACGCCTGGCTCGACGAGTTCAGGCCCGACGCGGTCGCCATCGAGCGGGTCTTCGCGCGCTCCGACGTCAGCACCGTCATGGGCACCGCCCAGGCGAGCGGCATCGCGATGGTCTGCGCCGCCCGGCGCGGGCTCGCGGTCGCCCTGCACACCCCCAGCGAGGTCAAGGCCGCGGTGTCGGGCAGCGGCCGCGCCGACAAGGCCCAGGTCGGGGCGATGGTCACCCGGATCCTGCGGCTCGACGCACCGCCCAAGCCCGCCGACGCGGCCGACGCGCTCGCGCTGGCCATCACGCACATCTGGCGCGGCGGCGCCCAGGCCCGGATCGACGCGGCGCTGGCCGCCGCAGGGTCACGACAGGCTCGACCCACGAGGAGCCGGGCGTGATCGCGTTCGTCCGCGGCCAGGTCGCCGCCGTCACGCTGTCCAGCGCCGTCCTGGAGGTCGGGGGAGTGGGCCTCGAGCTGATGTGCACGCCCGGCACCCTGGCCACGTTGCGGATGGGTCACCAGGCGACGCTGCCCACGAGCATGGTGGTCCGTGAGGACTCGCTGACGCTCTTCGGGTTCCTCGACGACGACGAGAAGTCCGTCTTCGAGCTCGTCCAGACGGCCTCCGGCGTGGGCCCCAAGCTCGCCCAGGCGGTCCTCGCCGTCTTGTCGCCCGACGACCTGCGCCGGGCCGTCGCCGGCGACGACGTCAAGACGCTGACCCGGGTGTCCGGCATCGGCCAGAAGGGTGCCCAACGGATCATCCTCGAGCTCAAGGACCGCATCGGCACCCCAGGCCCAGGCCGGCACGCCGGCGTGCCCACCGGAGCGGCGCCGTGGCGCGACCAGGTGCACCAGGGTCTCGTTGGGCTGGGCTGGTCGACGCGCGACGCCGAGCAGGCCGTTGACGCGGTCGCGCCCGAGGCGGGTGACGCTCCTGATGTGGGCGCGCTGCTCCGCGCCGCGCTCCGCAGCCTGAGCAAGGCCTGACGATGCCCCTCGACCACTACGACGACGACCACCTGACCGCGGCGGAGGACGCCTACCTCGGCTCGTTGACCGCCGCGGAGGCGGAGGGCGACGAGCGCGTCGTCGAGGCCGCCCTGCGGCCCCGCACGCTCGACGAGGTCGTCGGCCAGACCCGGGTGCGCGAGCAGCTGGGCCTGGTCCTCGAGGCCGCCCGGCGGCGCGGACGCACCGCCGACCACGTGCTGCTCTCCGGGCCGCCCGGGCTCGGCAAGACCACGCTGGCGATGATCATCGCCGGCGAGATGAGCGCGCCGCTGCGCCTGACGAGCGGTCCGGCGATCACCCACGCCGGAGACCTGGCCGCGATCCTCTCCGGGATGAACGACGGCGACGTGCTCTTCGTCGACGAGATCCACCGGATGTCTCGGCCCGCCGAGGAGATGCTCTACATGGCGATGGAGGACTTCCGGGTCGACGTCGTCATCGGCAAGGGCCCGGGTGCCACGGCGATCCCCCTGGAGATCCCGCCCTTCACGCTGGTCGGGGCCACCACGCGGGCCGGGCTGCTCCCCGGGCCGCTGCGCGACCGGTTCGGCTTCACCGGCCACCTCGAGTTCTACGAGCCGCACGAGCTCGACCGCATCGTGCACCGGTCCGCTGGCCTGCTGGGCGTCGAGCTGACCGGTGAGGGCGCCGCCGAGATCGCGTCGCGATCGCGGGGCACCCCCCGCATCGCCAACCGCCTGCTGCGCCGCGTCCGTGACTTCGCCCAGGTGCGCGCCGACGGGATCGTGACCCTGGAGGTCTCCCGGGCCGCGCTCGAGCTCTACGAGGTCGACGAGCTGGGCCTCGACCGCCTCGACCGCGCCGTCCTCGACGCGCTCTGCCGCCGTTTCGGCGGGGGACCGGTGGGCATCTCGACCCTCGCCGTCGCCGTCGGCGAGGAGCGCGAGACCGTCGAGGAGGTCGCCGAGCCGTTCCTCGTCCGCAACGGATTCCTGGCCCGCACGCCGCGCGGACGGATCGCCACCGCCGCCGCGTGGCGGCACCTCGGGCTCACCCCCCCTCCGCAGAGCCCCCAGATCGGTGGAGACGCCCCGCTCTTCGAGGACTGATAGGGGTCTGCGTCACAGTGACGGCTACACTTTCCCGTCGGTCGGCTTGTGTCGACCACACTCCCCTTCACGCTCGAGAGGTTGTTTCGTGCCGGAGCTCGTCTCCCTGTTGCCCCTGGTGGGCATCGCGTTGCTGTTCTGGTTGCTGCTCATCCGACCCAACTCGAAGCGCCAGAAGGAACTCGCGCGCATGCAGTCGTCGTTGAAGACTGGTGACGAGGTCATGCTGACCTCCGGCATCTTCGGCGTCCTGCGAGAGGCAGATGACGAGACCGTTCGCATCGAGATCGCCGACGGGGTGACGGTCAAGGTCGCACGCGGCGCCGTCGGGTCGATCGCACATTCAGGGCTCGCCTCGGACGAGCCGGAGGAGAACTGACATGGCACGCAAGACGGCTCGCCCCGGACGCACCCTCGTGGTGTTCTTCCTGGGCCTGGCGATCTCCTACGGCCTGGTTGCGCTCGCCGGCTCCTGGAAGCCCGAGCTGGGACTCGACCTCAAGGGCGGCACCCGGATCACGCTGATCGCCAACGACAGCCCTTCCTCGGCGAACCTCGAGGAGGCCGCCAATATCATCGACCAGCGCGTCAACGGCACCGGTGTCACCGAGGCCGAGGTGACGACGCAGGGCAGCAAGTTCATCGTGGTCGAGATCCCGGGTCCCACGAACGACAGCCTCGTCGACACGGTCAAGCGCCAGGCACAGCTCCGGTTCCGCCTGGTCGCCTGTGCGTCGAGCACGGGCATCACGTGCGGCGGCGCCAGCACGCCCGGCACCGACTCCGGCAACGGGGTGACCGTGAACCCCAGCCCCAGCGGCCAGCCCAGTAGCCAGCCCAGTAGCCAGCCCAGTAGCCAGCCCAGCGCCAGCCCCAAGAACCGCGCGCCCTTCCTCGTGGCCGACAAGGACAAGAAGGACAAGTCGGACGGGACCAAGTCCCCATCCGCGTCCCCGTCGAGCTCGCCCACCGAGTCCCCCGCGAGCGACCCGTCGTCGACGC
>JAOPYB010000286.1 GCA_025964835.1 Nocardioides sp.
GGCGGCTTCTGGGAGATCAACACGGCCTCCCACATCGACTGGCCGCAGCAGGCGCGTCTGCTCGAGGTGACCGACAACAAGGACGGCACCGTCTCGATCTTCGCGACCATGCTCGACCACGGCAGCCCGCTCGGGTTCGACGGCAACCTCGACGACCCGTCCCAGCTGGCCGGGCTGTCGCGGCTGCTGGCGGCCAACGACTGGCAGGAGCAGGACAACAACCGGCGCGGCCGGCTCGTGGACCGCAACGTCGAGCTGATCGTGCGCGCGCCGAAGTTCCTGCGGTAGCGCTACTCGACGGCGGCCAGCTGGCCGCAGGCGCCGTCGATCTCGCTGCCGCGCGTGTCGCGCACGGTCGTGGGAATGCCCTTGGCCTCGAGCCGGCGGACGAACTCGCGCTCGTCCTTCGGGTCCGAGGCGGTCCACTTCGAGCCCGGCGTCGGGTTGAGCGGGATCAGGTTGACGTGGACCCAGCCCCAGTCGCCGTACGAGTTGAGCACGTCGCCGAGCAGGTCGGCGCGCCAGGCCTGGTCGTTGATGCCGCGCATCATGGCGTACTCGATGGAGACCCGGCGCTTGGTCACCCGCGCGTAGTCCCAGGCCGCCTCGACGGTCTCGGCGACGGAGTAGCGGGTGTTGATCGGGACCAGCTCGTTGCGGAGCTCGTCGTCGGGCGCGTGCAGGCTCAGGGCGAGCGTGACGGGGATGCCTTCCTCGGTCAGCTGCTTCATGCGGGGCACCAGACCGACCGTCGAGACGGTGATGCCGCGCGCGGACATGCCGAGCCCCTCCGGCGCCGGGTCGGTGAGGCGGCGTACGGCGCCGATCACGGCCCTGTAGTTGGCGAGCGGCTCACCCATGCCCATGAAGACGACGTTGGAGACGCGCCCGGGGCCACCGGGGACCTCGTCGCGGGCCAGCGAGCGGGCGCCGGCGACGACCTGCTCGACGATCTCGGCGGTCGACATGTTGCGCTGAAGACCGCCCTGGCCGGTGGCACAGAAAGGGCAGGCCATGCCGCAGCCGGCCTGGCTGGAGACGCACATCGTCACGCGACCGGGGTAGCGCATGAGCACCGACTCGACGAGAGCGCCGTCGAAGAGCTTCCACAGCGTCTTGCGGGTCGTGCCCTTGTCGGCCTCGAGCGTGCGCAGCGGGGTCATCAGCGGCGGCAGCAGCGCGGCCACCAGCTCGTCGCGCTGAGCGGCCGGCAGGTCGGTCATCTCGGCCGGGTCGTCGACCAGCCGCGCGAAGTAGTGGTTCGACAGCTGCTTGGCACGGAAGCCGGGCAGCCCCCGCTCGGTGAGGAGCGCGGTCCGCTCGGCGCCGGAAAGGTCCGCGAGGTGACGGGGCGGCTTCTTGCGGCCGCGGGGCTCGTCGAAGACCAGCGTCAGCGGGGTGACACCGGCGGGTGCGTCGGGGGTGGGAGTCTCAGACATCAGGTCCCGATCCTCTCACCCGGGCCCGCGGCGAGCCGAAACGTCAGCCCTGGAACTGGAACAGGTACCAGAGCACGAGGGCCGAGACGCCGGCCACGACGAGCAGCGTGCTGACCATCCCGATCACCATGTAGATGCCGAACCGCCGGCTGCGCCTCGACACGACCAGGCCGATCGGGACCACCAGGGTGACGAGGACGAGCGGGAAGAGGTCCTCAGCCGTGTGGTACTCGAAGACCCAGCTCAGCACCGCGGCGAAGACCCCCGGGACCAGGATCACGAAGACCAGACCGGTGAAGAAGCCGGTGAGCGCGGTGAACGTCGGGTGGTCGCGGTGCCACCAGTCGGGGTCACGCTGCGGGCCGTCGTCGGGGACGCCGTCCGGATCGCTCGTCTGGACCCCTTCGTGGCTCGCGTTCACGCGACCAGCATGTCATCCGGGGCGTCCCGGTCCCGGGTGCCCCGCCTCAGCCCGGCACGACAATCAGGTCGGGCATCGCCAGGCTCTCCCAGCGCACCAGGTCCGGCTCCGCGCCGGTGAGCTCGGCGGCCAGGACCCTCCAGGCCGTGCCGTGCCCGACCAGCACGACATCCTCACCGGCGTGCACGTCGAGCACCCGCCGGGCGGTGGCGACGACCCGGTCGCGGCAGGCGGCCAGCGGTTCCCAGCCGTCGTACGCCGGGAGGTCGGGGTGCGCAAAGGCGCGGCGCACGGTCGCGGCGAAGTCCTCGATCCAGACGGGGCTGTCGCGCACGTGCTCGCGGAGGTCGTCGAGGACGCCGACGTCGCTCTCGGTGAGCAGCTGGGCGGTGGCGACCGCCTTCGGCTCCGGGGAGCAGAACCAGGTCGCCCGGGGCGGCAGCCGGCCGGACTCGCGCAGCGCCCAGACGTCGTCGAAGCCCTCCGGGTCCAGCTCCCAGAGGTGCGGCGGCGTGCCCGGCACGGGTGCGGAGCGGCCGTGCCGGACGAGGTAGAGGGTCACGTCGGCCGGTTCAGAAGACGAGGTAGTGCAGCAGCAGCCAGATCGGGGCGATCGTGGCCAGCAGCGAGTCGAGCCGGTCCATCAGCCCACCGTGGCCGGGGATGACCTGGCTCATGTCCTTGATCCCGAGGTCGCGCTTGATGACCGACTCGCACAGGTCGCCCAGGGTGGCCATCACGACGGCGATCAGGCCCAGCAGCACACCCACCCACCAGTCGCCCTCGAGGAGGTGGACGACCAGCGCCCACCCGG
>JAOPYB010000326.1 GCA_025964835.1 Nocardioides sp.
GCAGTGCGCGTGACGGCCTGGGCTACGCGCACGGGCTGGGCTTCCAGATCTTCCCCGGTGGGTCCGGGACGCTCCCCGGCCACAGCGGCTCGATGCCCGGCTTCGTGGCGGCGTGCCTGGTCGACCCGGCGCGCCGCACCGGCGGGGTGGTGCTGGCCAACGCGACGACCGGCGGGTCCCCGGTCCAGCTCGCCATCACGCTGCTCGAGGAGCTCGAGCGCAGTGAGTCGACGGTGTCGACCCCGTGGGTGCCCAGCGACCCGGCGCCCGCCGAGCTGGCGGACGCCCTGGGCGTCTGGCACTGGGGCAACACGCCGTTCGTGTTCCGGATGGAGGGTGCCGAGCTGGTGGCCCGGCGCGACGGGAACGAGATGTACCGCTTCGAGGTCGTCGGCGGTCGGGTCGTCGGCACGGCCGGCTACCACGCCGGCGAGGAGCTCCACGTCGTACGCCGCCCGGACGGCTCGGTGAGCCATCTCGACATCGCGACGTTCATCTACACGCGCACGCCGTACGATCCGGACGCCCCCGTCCCCGGGGGACATCCGGGTCGCTGAGCGCTCGGGTCAGCGGTGGCGGGCCCAGATCCCCTGCAGCCGCGGAGAGATGTGCTGCGACGCCGGACGGGAGTGGTCCGGCACGTCGATGTTGCGGACCACGCCGTAGCCGGCGTAGCCGTTCTCCCGCCCGATGAGGCCGATCCACCTGAGCTTGGACGCCGTGACCTTGACGATCCTGGAGCCGGAGGCCGGCACCCGCGTGACGTCGCTGATGGTGCGGCGGTTGCCCCAGAGGAACTTGACCGTCTGGTCGTTGGGGTTGCGCACCTCGAGCCGTCCGGGGCGTCCCGCCACCTTGTGGACCCGCAGCGGCTTGGCGTGCTTGAACGCGATGGTGACGGTCGCCGGGGTGAGGAACTCGTCGTTGCACGCGTAGTAGCGGAAGACGAAGTCTCCGGTCGGCTCGATGGCGGTGAAGGCGAAGATGGTGTCGTCGAGCAGCATCGCGGCCCCGATGTCCGAGGTCTCGTCGGACTTGACCTTGCAGACCGCCAGCTCGGCGTCCTGCGGGTCCGTGTCATTGGCCAGGACGTCGAGCACTCCCGACCCGCCGGCGTACCAGGTGTAGGTGTCGTCGACGGCCACCGGCGGTTCGGTCTCGCCGTCAGCGCTCGCGGGCTGGGCGAGGAGGGTCCCGCCGAGCAGGGCGACGGCGGCCGCGGCGGACGTGAGGGCGGCGCGGAGGGGGAGCCGAGAGGTCATGAGAGTTCTTCCTGTTCCTGTTTCCTGGGGATGGTTGCCGTCGAAACCCTAGGCGAGCCCGCGCGTGGGAACAGGAAGTCCCACGCGCCGTGACCGTTCCGCAACCAAGGCGGCCCGGCCACCCCACCCGGACTCAGTCACCCGTGGTGTCCTCCTTGGTCACCTGGAGGTCGTAGCGGAACGCGTTGGCGCAGTCGAGCGGCACGGTCCTCGAGCGCCAGGTCAGCGTGAGGTCGTCGCTCAGCCGGCGGTGGAAGCCGGCAACCGTGATGTACTGGCCGGCGTCGTCGTGCTCCTCGTGGACGGGGATCCTCTTGCCGACGCGCGACGCGGGGCCCGCGACGAGCGCCCGCCTCTTGCCGACCAGGAGGGTGGCGTGGACCTGCCCGGCCTCGATGAAGTCGCCCGAGACGTCGCGGGAGCCGCCGACCTCGTTGGTCGTCGTGGTCTCGCCGGCGCGGGGCGCGTGAACGGTGATGGCGTTCGCGGGGACCTCCGCGCCGAGCCCGATCAGGGCCGAGACCGCGAGGGCGGCGAGGGCGGCGGCGGTCGTGAGCTGGGTGGTGCGCACGATGGTGGTGCTCCTGGGGTGTCGTCGTTGGTGTGAACGACGGGGATACGCCCCAGCAGCGGGTCCGGTTTCGTGGTCCAGACCGGGTCACATGGCCTGCGAGACGCTCGACATGTTGAAGTCGGGGACCCGCAGCGCCGGGGTGGCGGTGCGCGAGAAGTAGTCGTCGCCCCACTCGCGGCTGAAGCTGAGCTCGGTCCCGGAGGCGTGCGAGAAGCGGCGGAGCAGGTCGATCGGGCTCTCGTTGAAGCGGTAGTTGTTCACCGCTCCCGTGATCTCGCCGTTCTCCACCAGGTAGACGCCGTCGCGGGTGAGCCCCGTCAGCAGCAGGGTCTGCTCGTCGACGGCCCGGATGTACCAGAGGCAGGTGAGCAGCAGGCCGCGCTCGGTGCCGGCGACGAGGTCGTCGATGCCGCCGCTCGCGCCGTCGACGGACAGCACCAGGTTGTCGACCATCGGGGTCACCGGCTGCTTCGTCATCACCGCGGAGTGCCGGGTCTGGATGAGCGAGGCGAGCTCGCCGTCCCGGACCCAGTCGGTGCGCTCCAGCGGCAGCCCGTTGTCGAAGACCGACGACTCGTTGTCCGAGGCGGCCGCCAGGGCGAACGGCGCACACTCCAGCCCGCGGTAGGACGGGTCGGAGAAGAGCTGGACGCCGGGCTGGGCGATGAGGTCGCCGATCCGGGTGCCGACGCCCCGCTTGCTGTAGACCGACTGCCCCTCGTGGGCGACCCGCGCGCCGGCGTACCAGTAGGCGTCGATCATCAGGTCGGCCACCGCGGTGGGCGGCAGGATCGTGTCGTAGCGCCCGGCGGGCAGGTCGACGCGCCGCTGCCCCCAGCCCAGGCGGCGCTCGAGGCTCGCCTCCATGGCCAGGGCGTCGACGCCCTGGAAGTCCCGGGTGGCGCCGCCGACCCACGCGCTCTGGCTCAGGTCGGCGGTCTTGCCGGTGCAGCCGTAGTGCCCGGTGGGCTGGACGTGCCGGAGCCGCAGCCCGGTGGTGGAGCCGAGGTACGTCGTGGTGACGTCGTGGTTGACGAAGCCGTAGAGGATGCGCTCTCCCGACGAGGAGCGGCGGAACGCCTCGCCCAGCGCCGGGGCGAAGGTGTCGTAGACGTGGATGTCGGTCGGGACGGCGGTCTCGTCCCAGTCGGGGGAGACCCGGTCGCGCACCAGGTCGTTCGCGTCCTCGGCCGGCGAGGCGGCGCGGGCCGCGGCGTCGGCCGCCTCGACCAGGGCCTGGACCTGAGCCTGCGAGCTCGCGCTGCCGGTGACGGAGCCCGTCGACGTGCCCTCGGCGGAGCGGATGAACGAGATCACCGTGACCGTGACGCCGTGCATCACGCCGTTCGTCGTCAGGGTGTTGTTGGCCCAGCGCAGGTTGGCGCTGGTGGTGTCGCGGACGATCACGATGCAGTCGTCGGCGACCGAGGCGGCGACGCCGTGGTCGACCAGTGACTGGGGGGTCATGACGGTCGGCTGGGTGGTCATCAGAGGCCTGCCTCGTCGTTGGTGTTGAGGATGTTCACGCCGCGGAACAGGGACGTGGGGCAGCCGTGGCTGACGCTCGCGACCTGCCCGGGCTGGGCCTTGCCGCAGTTGAACGCGCCGCCGAGGACCCACGTCTGCGGGCCGCCGACCGCCTCCATGGAGTTCCAGAACTCGGTCGTCGTCGCCTGGTAGGCGACGTCGCGCACCTGACCCACCAGCTCGCCGTCGGTGATCTTGTAGAACCGCTGGCCGGTGAACTGGAAGTTGAAGCGCTGCATGTCGATCGACCAGGACCGGTCGCCGACGACGTAGAGCCCCCGCTCGACGCGGTCGATCAGCTCCTCGGTCGAGGGCCCGTCGGCCGCCGGCTGCAGCGACACGTTGGCCATCCGCTGGATGGGGATGTGGCCGGACGAGTCGGCGTACGCGCAGCCGTTCGAGCGGTTTCCGTTCAGCTCGGGCTTCATGTGGCCCATCGCCCGGTCGAGCTGGTAGCCGACCAGCACACCGTCGCGGATGATGTCCCAGCTCTGGGTCTGGACGCCCTCGTCGTCGTAGCCCGTGGTCGCCAGGCCGTGCTCGACCGTGCGGTCACCGGTGACGTTCATGACCGGGGAGCCGTACCGGAGCGTGTTCAGCTTGTCGTACGTCGCGAACGAGGTGCCGGCGTAGTTGGCCTCGTAGCCGAGCGCCCGGTCCAGCTCGGTGGCGTGGCCGATCGACTCGTGGATCGTCAGCCAGAGGTTCGAGGGGTGGATCACGAGGTCGTAGCTGCCGGCCTCGACGCTCGGTGCCTTGAGCTTCTCGGCGAGCAGCTCCGGCACCTGCTCGATCTCGTCGTCCCAGTCGTAGCCGCCGTCGGTGAGGTACTCCCAGCCGCGGCCGACCGGGGGCGCGATGCTCGACATCGAGTCGAACGTGTCCGCGCCGGCGCCCATGGCCTCGAACGCCGGCTGGAGTCGCACCCGCTGCTGGGTGGTGCGGGTGCCGGCGAGATCGGCGTAGTACTTGTTCTCCTGCACCTGGTAGAGCGCCGCCGAGGCGTGGTCGACGGCCGCGCCGGTGCGCAGCCGGTTGGTCCAGTCGATCAGGAGGGCGGCCTTCTCGGCGGTGGGCACGTCCAGCGGGTTCACGTCGTACGACGACACCCAGGTCACGTCGTCGTAGACCGGCTCCGGGGCGATCTCGACGGGGCTCGTGGTCATCTCGGCGGCGACCAGGGCGACGGCGACGGCGCTCTCGGTGACCCGGACCGCCTCCTCGGCCGTGAGGATCACGCCGGCCGCGAAACCCCAGGAGCCGTGGTGGATCACCCGCACGGCGAAGCCCAGGTCCTCGCTGTCGCTGGCGGTCTGGAGGACACCGTCGCGCACGCCCAGGCGTTGGTGGCGCACCCGCTCGAAGCGGAAGTCCGCATGGGTGACCCCGAGCTCGCGGGCCCGCGTCAGCGCGGCATCCCCGAGGGTCCGATGGGGGAGTGAGGTGAAGGTCGGGTCGAGGCCGGGTCCACTCATGCGCCGAACCTATCCGACGGGCACCACCGGGTTTTCAGGCGCGGGCGCGCACCGCCCAGGCCGTCGCGGCGACCACGAACGGCGCCTGCGGGAGCTTCTCGGCACACCGGGTGCGCAGCGCCTCGCGGTGGCTCTCGTCCAGCCCCGCGACGTAGACCCCCAGAGGACCGATGCCGTACGTGTAGGGCTCCCACCAGCTGGCGAAGTCCTCGAAGGTCACCTCGACGTCGAGCACCCCGGACTCGACGGGATCGAGCCCGGCCTCAGCGGCGAGCTGCTCCAGGTGGCCCTCGCGGGCGCCCGCGAGACCGCCCTCGTCGACGGCTCCCGGGTCCAGCTCCAGGGCCGCGTCCCAGCAGGTGCTCAGCGGGCTGCGTCCGCCGTCGTGGTCCCAGACGCAGGCCGCCACGACGCCGCCGGCGCGGGTCACCCGGGCCATCTCGCGCAGCCCGCCCGCCGGGTCACTCATGAAGTGCACGACCAGCTGGGCCACCGTCGCGTCGAACGTGCGGTCGGGGAACGGCAGGTCCTCCGCGGCACCCGTCCGGACGTCGACACCGGGCAGGCGCTCGGCCAGACCGGCGACGAACGGGGGCGAGGGGTCGATCGCGGCGACCGCGTCCGGGCCGAGCCGGCGCACCAGCTCGACCGTGAGGGCGCCCGGGCCACAGCCGACGTCGAGGGCGCGCTGGCCGGGCTGCACGCCGGCGAAGTCCGCGAACGCGATGCCGAGCGGGGAGGAGAAACGGCCCATGAACCGGCCGTAGGCCTCGGGACCGACGATGAAGCTCACGTGCCGACGGTACCGCTCCGCGGCGGCAGCCGGTGGAGGGTGACCTCTTCGAGGCTTCCCGCGACGGCCACGGCGGTGAGGTACGTGCAGTGCGGCTGGCGCCGGCGGTCGGTGGGCGAGCCCGGGTTGAGCAGCCGCAGCCCGGTCGCGGCCGTGGTGTCCCACGGGATGTGGCTGTGCCCGAAGACGAGGACCTGGTCGTCCGGGAACAGCTCGGCGCAGCGGCTCTCCCGGCCGGTGGCCGGGCCGGTCTCGTGAACGACGGCGAAGCGCAGTCCTGCGAGCTCGGCGCGGGCCACCTCCGGCAGGCGGGCGCGCAGTGCGGGGCCGTCGTTGTTGCCGTGGACCGCGAGCAGGCGACGGGACCTGGCCTCCAGCTGGTCCAGGAGCGCCACGTCGACCCAGTCGCCCGCGTGCACGACGGCGTCGGCGGCGTCGACCGCCCGCCAGAGCTCGGCGGGCAGGTCGCGGGCACGGCGGGGCAGGTGGGTGTCGGCCATGATCACGAGTCGTTCGGGACGCACGGCCCCGACGCTAGCGCGGCTCCGCCGGACCAGAGGCTGCCGGCCGGCGGAGCGAGTCGCGGAGCGCCTCGAGCGCGCTGACGCGCGGCACCCAGTCGAGCTCGGTCCGGGCCCGGGTGGTGTCCATCACCGCGGGGTGGGCGGCGGCCTCGACCCACTGCCCCACGGACGGCAGTCCCGGCAGCCGCGCCGCGAGCCAGGCGGCGCGCCGGGCCGGGGTTCCCGGGAGGGGCACGGGGAGCAGGCCGAGCTCGCGCGCGATGTCGACGGTGCTGAGGACCTCGTCGGCGGCGATGTTGTACGCACCGGGAGGTCCCGCGGCCACCACGCACTGCACCAGCGCACGGCCTACGTCGTCCTCGTGGACGACCTGGACCGGGAGGTCGGGGACGGTGACGGGGATCGGGAAGGGCAGTCGACGCAGGCTGCTCTGGAGCAGCCTCGCGAGGGGCGCCAGTCCGCGGGGCAGCTGCTTGGCCCCGAGGGCGTGCGGGCCGAGGACGATCGGTGGCCGCAGCAGGTAGAGGTCGATCTCGGGGTGGGCCGCGGACTCGGCGGCCAGCAGGGCCTCGAGCTCGGCCTTCTCCCGGGCGTAGGAGAGCCGGCCCGCAGGCCGCGTCGGCCAGTCCTCGGTCATCCCGACCGGGTTGTCCCGGTGGAAGCCGTAGGCCGCCACCGAGGAGGCGTACACGAACCGGCGGGCACCGACCGCCGCGGCCGCACGGAAGGTGTTGAGAGTGCCCTCGACGTTGATGCCGCGGGTCGTCTCCTCGTCGCCGCCGACGACGAGGAAGGCGAGGTGGACGACGACGTCCGCGCCGTCGAATGCCTCGGTCAGCGTCTCGGCATCCCGGACGTCGCCCTGGCGGTACGTCATCTTCGTCCAGCCCTGGGCGGCCGGGTCGAAGGGTCGGCGGGCCACCCCGACCACCCGGTCCACGCGGCCGTCGCTCTGGAGCAGCGGCAGCAGCCCGAAGCCGAAGGTGCCGGTGGGGCCGGTCACGGCCACGGTCAGGTCGGACTCGGTCGTCATGAGCGTCCTTACCCCGGGAAGGGTGCGGGGATGCCGTCAGCGGGACAGCGCGAGCGTGGAGCCGGTGCGGGACTTGGTGACCTGGAGCCGGGTGGGGATCCGGTCGCGCATTTCGGCGACGTGGCTGACCACGCCGACGACGCGGCCGCCGTCGCGCAGCGAGTCGAGGGTGTCCATGACGTCGTCGAGGGTGTCGGCGTCGAGGGAGCCGAACCCCTCGTCGACGAACAGGGTGTCTAGGTCGGCGCCGCCGGCCTCCTGGGTGATCACGTCGGCGAGACCGAGCGCGAGCGCCAGCGAGACCACGAAGGTCTCGCCGCCGGACAACGTGGCCGGGTCGCGCGACTCGCCGGACCAGTCGTCGCGCACCAGGAGGCTGAGGCCGCCGCGGGTCTCGCCGGCGCCGCGGCGGCCGGTGTGCTCGAGGGAGTAGCGCTGGTCGCTCATCCGGGCCAGTCGCTCGTTGGCGGCGGCGACGACCTGGGTGAGCCGGTAGGCGAGGACGTACGCGGAGAGCCGCATCTGAAGCCGGTTGTCGGGCGCCTTGCCGTCGACGAACGTCGCCAGGTGGGTCGTCAGCGCCAGTGCCTCACGCAGCGGTGCCCAGTCGTCGAGGGCCTCACCGAGCTCGTCGGCCAACGTGGTCAGCCGCTCGACGCGGGTCGCCCAGACGCCCGCGCGCGATCGGGCGTCGCCGAGCGCACCCAGTGCGGCGACATGGGCCTGCTGGAGAGCGGGGACGTCGGGCGGCGGGGCGGCCAGCAGCTCGGTGGCCCCGGGCTCGTCGAGCACCGCGGTCACGGCGGCCAGCCGGCGCTCGTGCAGGGCCAGCCGGCGGTCGAGCTGCTCGAGGTCGACGGGCGGGAGTGCGGCCGCCGCTGCCTCGTCGCCCGACGCGAACCCGGCCTCGGCCACCGCCCTCGCGAGCGCGCCGCCCGACTCCGCGACCGCCGCCGCGCCTGCGGCCAGCTCGGCGAGGGCCTGGAGGGCGGCCCGGCCGGCGGCGGCCCGGGTAAGGTGCAGCTCGAGCCGGGCCGCGAGGTCGCGGGCGCCGTCGAGCAGCGCGTCGAGCTCGGCGCGCAGGGCGGCCTGCTCGGTCGTGCGCGCCAGGACCGTGTCGCTCAGCGACGCGGTCTCCCGCTCGAGGGCGGCGAGCTGGTCGTGCAGGCGCTCGCGGTCGGCCTCGGCGCGGAGCAGGGCGGCCTCGAGGGCGGGCGCCCGGGCAGCCGCGGTGCGGAGCGCCTCGGCGTCGGCGCGGACGACCACGACCTCGGCGCGGAGCTCGTCGAGCGGCGGCGAGCCGGCGTGGTGGAGCGCGACGGCCAGCCGGGTCTCGAGGTCGCGGACCTGCTGGTCGTGGACGTGCTCGGTGGCCTTGGCGTCGTCGAGCAGCTTGAGGGCGGCCTTCTCGGCGGCGGCGTCGGGAGCGCCGGGAGCGGGGCTCGCCTTGTGGGGGTGGTCGGCCGAGCCGCACACCGGGCAGGAGTCGCCGACCGCCAGGGCGCCGGCGATCTCCGCGGCCATGCCCTCCAGCCGCGCCTCGCGCAGGTCGAGCCACGCCTCCCGGAGCAGGATCGCCTGGGCCGAGACGGTCTGCAGGATCGAGCGGGCGGCCGCCAGCTCGCCGGTGAGCGAGGCGGCGAGGGCATGGGCCTCGAGCCGGGCGGCGAGCTCGGTGAGGCGTTCCGCGACCAGCGTGGCCCGCTGGCCCGCGGCCACGGCGGACCCCAGCTCGGTCCGGAGTGCGGTGATCCGGCCCGGCAGCGCGGCGCGCTCGGCGGTGAGGGTCTCGATGCTCGCGGCCACGGCGTCCTGCCGGGCGCGCGCCTCGGTGACCTCGCGGCCGAGGGCGCGGAGCCGCTTCTGACGGGGGAGCGCGGCCCGGACCCGGGCGGCGTCGTCGACGGCTCCCTGGACCGCCTCGGAGAGCGTGGCCTCGTCGACCATCAGCAGGCCGAGGTCGTCGGCGGCGCGCTGGGTGGCCAGCGCGGCTCGGGTGGCGGCCTGCGCGTGGGCGGCGCGCGCGCTCGTGTCGATGCGGTGAAGCGGGGTGACGGCGGCCGCGCGGCGGGCCGCGTC
>JAOPYB010000359.1 GCA_025964835.1 Nocardioides sp.
TGACCGAGATGCTGCGGGGGTCGCCCTTGTCGGCCGTCGTGTTCTCGGTGCACGCGGCGAGGGCGGGGGCGGCGACCACGAGGGCCAGGAGCAGGGGGAAGCGCATCGGGTGTCGGTCCTTCGGGAGTGGTCAGTGGGAGACGGGCGCGGGCTCGGCCGGCTCGGGCCGTGCGCCCCGGGGCGGCACGGCCCGGCGGCGGACGCCCAGGACGAAGAGGGTCATGGTGGGGACTGCGTAGAGCACCCAGGCGAGCGCCTCGAGGTGGGTCGTCACCGGCGAGAAGTTGAAGACGCCCTTGAGGAGCACGGCGTACCAGGTGCTGGGGTCGATCACGTCGGAGACGTCGAAGAGCACGGCGTTGAGCCCGGGCAGGACGCGCGCCTCCTGCAGGTCGTGGACGCCGTACGACAGCACGCCGGCGGCCACGAGGATCAGGAAGCCACCGGTCCACGAGAAGAAGCGGCTCAGGTTGATCGAGAGCGCACCGCGGTAGATGAGGTAGCCGAGCACGACCGCGGTCGCGATGCCGAGGGCGGCGCCGAGGAGCGGCTCCCAGGTGGGCGTCACCGAGCCGGCCGCCTCGCGGGTGCCGGCCTTGGTCGCGGCCCAGAGGAACAGGGCGGTCTCAAGGCCCTCGCGCCCGACCGCGAGGACCGCGACGATGACCAGCGACCAGCGGCTGCCCTCGGCCGCCTTGTCGATCTGGCCACGGAGCTCGCCGCTCATACTGCGCGCGGCCCGCGCCATCCAGAAGATCATCCAGGTCACGAACGCGACCGCGACGACCGAGAGACCGCCGCCGATCATCTCCTGGGCCTCGAAGGTGAGGCCGCGGGGACCGAAGGTGAGCAGGGCGCCGAACGCCAGGCTGACCAGCACGGCCAGGGCGACGCCGAGCCAGATGCGCGGCAGCAGGTGGCGACGCGAGGTCTTCACGAGGTAGGCCACGAGGATGCTCACGACGAGCGCGGCCTCGAGGCCCTCGCGGAGCCCGATCAGGTAGTTGGCGAACACGGTGGATCCTCAAGGTGAGGCGACGCTTACTTAGGTGCGCCTTACCTTACACGCTTGGTCAGATGGCGCAGCCGTCCGGGCCGCACGCCTCGCCGCCGCCGACGACCTCGAGGACCGGGTGCTCGTCGGTCCAGGCCCGCTCGAGGACCTGGGTGAACGCCTCCGCCGGCTGGGCACCGCTGATGCCGTACTTCTGGTCGACGACGAAGAACGGGACGCCGGTGGCGCCGTAGGCGCGCGCCCGGCGGATGTCGGCCTCGACCGCGTCGGCGTACTCGTCACTGCCGAGCACCTCCGCGACCCTGGCGGCGTCCAGGCCGACCGAGGTCGCCGCGGCGCGCAGCACCTCGTGGTCACCGACGTCCTCGGCGCGGACGAAGTACGCCGCGAGCAGCGCCTCCTTGAGCTCCACCTGGAGCGTGGGGCCGCCGGACTCGAGCGCGAGGTGCAGGACCCGGTGCGCGTCGATGGTGTTGGTGTGGACGTTCTCGAAGATCCGGAACTCGAGACCCTCCTCGGCCGCCACGTCGAGGAGCTGCTGCTGCATCTGGCGCATCTCGGCCTCGCTGCGGCCGTACTTGCGCGCCAGCACGCCGGTCGTCAGCTCGTGGCCGTGGTGTGGCGCGCTCGGGTCGAGCTCGAACGAGCGGTAGACCACCTCGACCTCGTCGGCGTGGTCGAAGCGGGACAGTGCCGTCTCGAGGCGGCGCTTGCCGATGTAGCACCACGGGCAGACGACGTCGGACCAGATCTCGATCTCCATGACTGGTGCAACGTTCGACCGCCCGGGACATTCCCGCCGCTGACCCGCCCGGACCCGAGCGAGCCTGCGAGCTCGCCATGCAGCACTTTCGGGCGGGTCAGCGTCGGTCAGCGGGCGGAGGTGCCCTCGGTGTAGTCCGAGTCGTGGCTCTTGACCCAGGCCATCAGCTTGCGGAGCTCGCGGCCGGTGTTCTCGATCGGGTGCTGCTCGCCCCGGGCGCGCAGCGCCTTGAACTCCGGGCCGCCGGCGTCCTGGTCGTCGATGAACCGCTGGGCGAACTTGCCGTTGGTGATGTCCTCGAGGACGGCCTTCATGTTCTCCTTCACCTCGGGGGTGATGACCCGCGGACCGGAGACGTAGTCGCCGTACTCGGCCGTGTCGGAGACCGACCAGCGCTGCTTGGCGATGCCGCCCTCGTACATCAGGTCGACGATCAGCTTGAGCTCGTGGAGGCACTCGAAGTAGGCGACCTCGGGCTGGTAGCCGGCCTCGGTCAGCACCTCGAAGCCGTACTGCACCAGCTGGCTGGCGCCACCGCAGAGGACGGCCTGCTCACCGAACAGGTCGGTCTCGGTCTCCTCGGTGAAGGTCGTCCTGATGCCGCCGGCGCGGAGGCCGCCGATCGCCTTCGCGTAGGACAGCGCGAGGTCCCACGCCTTGCCCGACGCGTCCTCCTCGACGGCGACGAGGACCGGCACGCCGCGCCCGTCGACGTACTCGCGACGGACCAGGTGGCCGGGACCCTTGGGGGCGACCATGAACACGTCGACGCCCTCGGGCGGGGTGATGTAGCCGAAGCGGATGTTGAAGCCGTGACCGAAGACCAGGGTGTCGCCCGGGGTCAGGTTGGGCTCGACGTCGTTGGTGTAGAGCGTGCGCTGCACGTGGTCGGGGGCGAGGATGACGATGACGTCGGCCTCCTCCACCGCCTCGGCGGGCGTGAGGACGCGCAGGCCCTCGGCCTCGGCCTTGGCCCGGCTCTTCGAGCCCTCGGGCAGGCCGATCCGGACGTCGACGCCGGAGTCACGCAGGGACAGCGAGTGGGCGTGGCCCTGGCTGCCGTATCCGAGGACCGCGACGTTCTTGCCCTGGATCAGGGCCAGGTCGGCATCGTCGTCGTAGAACATCTCAGCCACTGGGGCTCTCCTTCGGGTTGGTTCATTTGGGTACGTCGGGTGGTCGTGCTGGTGCGTGCGTCAGCCCGTGCGGGCCGGCGGCGCGGGGACGGGAACGGGGCGCAGGGTGCGCTCGCTGACCGATCGGGAGCCACGGCCGATCGCGACCATGCCCGACTGGACGAGCTCGCGGACGCCGAACGGCTCCACGACCTTGAGGAACGACGCCAGCTTGTCGCTGTTGCCGGTGACCTCGATCGTGACCGCGTCGCTGGCGACGTCGACCACGCGGGCCTTGAAGAGGGCGACGGCGTCGAGGACGTGGCCGCGCGAGTCGGCGTCGGCCCTGACCTTGACGAGCAGCAGCTCGCGGTTGACCGAGGCGGGCCCGTCGAGCTCGACGATCTTGATCACCTCGACCAGCTTGTTGAGCTGCTTGGTGACCTGCTCGAGCGGGGACTC
>JAOPYB010000374.1 GCA_025964835.1 Nocardioides sp.
ATGGGCTCGCTGGCCGAGGCCGTCGGCGTCAGCCGGCAGACCGTCTACAACGAGATCGGCACCAAGCCCGCCCTGGCCGAGGCGATGATCCTGCACGAGCTCGACCGGTTCCTCGGCGTCGTCAACGTCGCGTTCGACGCCCACCCCGGCGACCTGGTCTCCGCCATCGAGGCGGCCGCCCGGGGGGTGCTCGAGCTCGCCCAGGACAACCAGCTCCTGCACGCCGTCGTCTCCGCCACCCACGGCGCCGACACCGAGCTGCTCCCGCTGCTCACCACGCACGCCGAGTCCCTGCTCGCCGCCGCCAAGATCGTCATCGCCGAGCGGATCGCGCCGTACGACGTCACGCCGGCGGGCAGCCACCTCGACGGCGCCATCGACATGGTCGTCCGCGTGGTGCTGAGCCACGTGATGCAGCCCTCCGGCTCGCCCGCGGCCACCGCGGCCGACCTCGCCTGGATCTCGGCCCGGGTGCTGCAGGGCTAGCCGCATGAGCTTCTCGACATCGCCGTGACGGGTGGGGCGATCGGGGTGCGCGCAGGCCCGGGAAGACCCCTAGTCTGCGCAGGTGAGCGACAGCGGTCCGGCGGGCGTCCGACTGGGCACGACCACCGGCCGCGCCGTGGTCGCGGCCGCCACCCTCGGCTCCGGTATGACGATGCTCGACGGCACGGTCGTCAACGTCGCTCTCAAGACCATCGGCGAGGACCTCGACGCGAGCCTGGCCGAGCTCCAGTGGGTCACCAACGGCTACCTGCTCTCGCTGGCGAGCCTGATCCTGCTCGGCGGCTCGCTGGGCGACCGGTTCGGCCGGCGCCGGGTCTTCGTGTGGGGCACGGTCGGCTTCGCGCTGGCCTCGCTGCTGTGCGGGATCGCCCCCAATCCCGAGCTCCTGATCGCCGCGCGCGTGCTCCAGGGCGCGGCCGCCGCGCTGCTCACACCGGGCAGCCTGGCGATGATCCAGGGCGCCTTCGCCCGCGAGGACCGGGCCAAGGCGATCGGTGCCTGGTCGGGGCTGGGCAGCATCGCCGCTGCGATCGGGCCGTTCGTGGGCGGCGCGCTCGTCGAGTACGCCGACTGGCGCTGGATCTTCCTGATCAACCTGCCGCTCGCGGCCGTCACGGTCACCGTCGCACAGCGCTTCGTGCCCGAGACCCGTGACCCGGGCGCGTCCAGCCACTTCGACCTCACCGGGGCGGTGCTCGCCACCCTGGCGCTGGGCGGCACGACGTACGCCCTTATCGAGTGGGGCGGCCGGTTGGCGCCGTACGCCGGCGTGCTCGCGGTGGCGACCGCGGTCGCGTTCGTGCTGGTCGAGGGCCGCGAGCCGGCGCCGATGCTGCGGCTGTCGATCTTCCGTTCCATGACCTTCAGCGCGGCGAACCTCATGACGTTCCTCGTCTACGGCGCGCTCGGGGCGGCGATGTTCTTCCTGGTGCTCCAGCTCCAGACCGTGAGCGGGTACGGCGCCCTGCGGGCCGGTATCGCGACCCTCCCGCTGACGGTCATCATGTTCTTCCTGGCGGCCAAGGGCGGCGAGCTCGGCGCCCGGATCGGCCCGCGGGTCCCGATGACGGTCGGACCGGTGGTGATGGCGGTCGGCGTCGCGCTGCTGCTCCGGGTCGGCACCGACGTGGACTACTGGCTCGACGTGTTCCCCGGGATCACGGTCTTCGGGCTCGGCCTGGCGGTGATGGTCGCGCCGCTGACCGCCACCGTGCTCGCCGCGGCCCCGGACGAGCACGCCGGCATCGCGAGCGGGGTGAACAACGCCGTCGCCCGCGCGGGCTCGCTGCTCGCGGTCGCCGCGCTGCCGCTCGCGGTGGGTCTCGGCGGCGTCGAGTACGCCGACCCGGTCGCGTTCGACTCGGCGTACGGCGCGGCGATGACGATCTGCGCGGCGCTGCTCGCGGCCGGTGGGCTGGTGTCGTGGCTGACGATCCGCAACGAGGGGCTGGTGGTGGCCACCGAGGAGTGACCGGCGCGGGCCTGTACCGGCTCCGCCCGGCGCGCTACGCTGGGACCCCTGGTGCGCATCACGAAATGAGTTGCTTAATGCGCAACAAAACCGCGGCCGCGACAATGATCCGGCTGCTCGAGCAGGCCCGCTACGAGGTGTTGCCCACGGCCTCCACCGAGGACAAGATCCTCGAGCACGTGCCGCGCGACCGGGTGATCACCGTGACCGCGTCGCCGAGCAAGGGGCTGTCGGCCACCCTCGACCTCGCCGAGCGGCTGACCGGGCACGGCTACGCGGTCGTGCCGCACCTCGCCGCCCGGATGGTCACCTCTCGTGCCGAGCTGGCGGAGATCTGCGAACGCCTGACCGGCAAGGGGATCACCCGGGTCTTCGTGCCGGGCGGCGACGCGGAGCCGGCCGGCGACTACGCCGACGCGCTGTCGTTGCTGCAGGACCTCACGGCCCTGGGCAGCCCGTTCGCCCAGGTCGGCATCACCGGCTACCCCGAGTCGCACCCCACGATCCACGACGACCTGACGGTGCAGGCGATGTGGGACAAGCGGCGCTACGCCACCCACGTCGTCAGCAACCTCACGTTCGACCCCACCGTGATCCGCGGCTGGGTCCAGCGGATGCGCCGGCGCGGCATCACGATGCCGCTGCTGCTCGGCCTGCCGGGGCCGGTGGAGCGCACCAAGCTGCTCGGCATGGCCAGCAAGATCGGGGTCGGGGAGTCCACCCGGTTCCTGGCCAAGAACAAGGGGTTCTTCGCCCGGCTCGCCGCCCCGGGCGGCTTCACCGGCGAGCGGTTCCTCGAGCAGTGCGCCCCCGCGTTGGCGCCGCCGGAGGCCCTCGTCGAGGGGCTGCACGTCTTCACGTTCAACCAGATCGCCGAGACCGAGACCTGGCGCACCGACCTGCTGGCCCGCCTGCGCGGGTAGCTGTCGCGTCGGGACCGGACGGTCACGCGCTGACGAGCTCGGCGAGGGCGCGCTCGAGGCCGGAGTCACCCGTCTCGACGACGGTCAGCGGCAGGCCGATCCGCCCGGCCGCCGCCTCGGCCAGCACCCGGAGCTCGGCGTCGGGTGCCTGGGCCAGCCAGACCACCCGGGTGTACTGCCCGAAGTAGTCGTCGCGCAGCTCCGGCCATCGGTCCAGACCCAGCTCCTGCAGCACGGTCCGCGCGAACGACCGCACCAGGAAGTCGGTGAGCAGGTAGGTCCCCGGCTGCTCGTCGAAGAAGCGCTCCAGCCGCGACTCTCCGGCGTAGAGGTCGTAGCAGTGCAGCCCCGGCAGCCGCCGCAGCCCGAGCTCGCGGCACACCTCGTCGAGGGCGCCGTACGTGCCGCAGTCGGCGTAGCCCACCAGCACCTCGTCGTACGACGCCGCCAGGTCCCGCGCCAGCCGGCGCACCTCGCCGGCGATCAGCTGCGGCTGGTTGTGGAGCAGTGGCGGCAGGGGGTGTACGTCGAGTGGCCACGCGTGGCGGCCGGCGATCGCCGCCGCCGGCTGGGCGATCGCCCCGCAGGCGATGAGCGCGATCCTGTGCCTGGCCGCGCCGGCCGGGGCGGGGGCGTCAGAAGGAGAGCTGCTCGACGAACTTGTCGTTGAAGTCGGGCCGGTCGGAGAGCTCGACATAGGTCACCTCCTCGAGCAGCGCGGCCGCGCCGGCCCGCTCGCGCACGGAGAGCAGGGCCATCTTGGCGCCCTCGCCGGCGACGTTGCCGGCGGCGACGATGCGGAGCACGGGGAGCTGGGGGACCAGCCCGATCCGGACCGCCGAGGCGGGGGACAGGTAGC
>JAOPYB010000433.1 GCA_025964835.1 Nocardioides sp.
AGGGCTCGAAGCCGTTCTCGACGTCGACCGCGAGGCGCCCCCACGGCTTGTCCTTGATCTTCGCCGGCGTGTCAGCGGCGTTGTTCGGGAGGTCGCGGATGTGGCCGATGGAGGACTCGACGACGTACCCCGAGCCGAGGTACCCGCCGATGGTCCGGGCCTTCGCCGGGGACTCGACGATCACCAACTTGTGTGCCACTGAGCTTCTTTCTTCGTGCTTTGCGGTGCCGGACGAGCCCTCCACGGGGCTCACGGCCGAACACGGTAGCGCGTCCGGCAGTCGTTCAGTCCCGGACCGGCTCCGAGTGGGCCGGCTCGAGGAAGCCCTCGATGACGAGCTCCCCCACTACGGGAAGGTACGTGGCCCGTGTCTGCGCGGGCTCCAGGTCCAGCAGCTGGGCCAGCGCGTCGAGGATCCGGCCGACGCTCAGCTCGCCGTCGCACGCCCCGACCAGGGCCGCCTCGACCGTGTCCGCCCGACGGGCCCGGCGCAGCCCGCGCTGCTGGCGGAGGACCACGGTGTCCGGGTCCTCGGCGCCCGGCTGGCCCACGGTCTCCTGCTGCACGTCGTTGCGCACGAGTAGGCGCGAGTCGAGGGTGACGGCCACGCCCACGGCAGCGCCCCAGGCGCTGAGGGCCGGCGCGATGGGCTGCTCCACGTCGTAGGGCCACTCGAGGAAGTCGCGGGTCCGCGAACCCGCCGCTTCGGTCCTGCGCAGGTTGATCCAACCGAAGCCGACCGCCTCGATGCCCTGGTCCTCGAACCACGAGAGCCAGGTGTCGTAGCGGGTCAGGTAGTCGGGCGAGCCGTGCAGGCCGGCGTCCTTGAGCCAGAGCTCGACGTACGACGCGGGGTCGATGACCTCGCGCTGCACGACGAACGCGTCGCAGTCGTCGGCGACCCACGGCAGCAGCCGCTCGTCCCAGGGGACGTCGCGGGCGATCACCCAGTTGGCGAGGACCTGGCACCAGCCACCGTCGGTGAGATGGTCGGGCGCACCGCGGACGATGTCCTCGACGACCCGGTCGCCGGGCAGCCCGGAGTCGCGGTAGACGAGGCGTTCGCCGGTGGCCGGCGAGATCACGAACGGCGGATTGGTGGCGATCAGGTCGAAGCGCTCCCCGCGGACCGGCTCGAAGAACGAGCCGTCCCGCACGTCGACCGGCACCCGCACGTCGTTGAGGGCGGCGTTGAAGCGGGTGAGCCGCAGCGCTCGTTCGTTCACGTCGGTGGCGACGACCTCGCGGCTGTGGCGGGCGAGGTGCAGGGCCTGGACCCCGCAGCCGGTGCCGAGGTCCAGGGAGCGACCGACCGGCTCCCGCATCGTCAGCTGGGCGAGCGAGGACGAGGCCGAGCTGATGCCGAGCACGTGGTCAGCCGCCACCCGCGCCTCCCGGCCGTCGAGGCCGGGGGTCAGGTCGCTCACCACCCACAGGTCGTCGTCACCGGTGGCGTAGGGGCGTACGTCGAGCCGCGCGGCGACCTCGCCCACGGACTGCTCGACGAACCCCTCGGCGGCCAGCCGGTCGACGAGGCCGGGCAGCGCGGCCTCGGCGGCCGCGGCGTCGACCGTGGTCTGCAGCAGGAAGAGCCGGACCAGCGTCTCCAGGGGCGAGCCGCCGGCCGTGCGGCGCAGCCCGGGCGTCGTCTCGTTGCGGCCCAGGGCGGCGTGCGCGAGCGGTCCGAGGAGCTCGGCGACCGCGTCGTACGTGAAGCCGGCCGTGGTCAGCGCGGCCCGGAGCCGCTGGGGGAGGTCGCTGGTCGTCACGCCACGACCCTAGGGCGGCCCGCCGCACGTGCTTCAATCGCGATGCGCCGCTGCGCCGTGCTCCTGGCCCTGCCCGCCCTCGCTCTCGCTCCCGCCGGGCCGTGCACGCGGTGATCACCTTCGACAAGTTCCGGAAGGACCCGTTCGACAGCAGGGTCGTCTGGCGGGCCTACCGGCAGCGGGCCGACGACACCTTCGCGTCGTCCCCTGACATGACACCGACCCGCCCGAAAGTTTCGGGCGGGTCGGTGTGGTGCTCGTGCGGTCAGTGCTCCGCGGGTGGGAACTGCTGGGTCGGCGCCGGCTCGACCGGGGCGACCGGTCGGGTCGCCGTCGGGTCGGCAGGAGCCGGGTAGGCCGGGTCCACCACGGGTGCGGCAGGCGCGGCGGGGTACGCCGGGTCCGCCACGGGTGCAGCCGGCGCCGCGGGCGTGCCCGAGTCGTCGCCGAGCGACACCTCCCGCTGCTTGGAGATGTAGACGGCCACCACGATGATCGCGACCGCCACCAGGGCGATCAGGATCCGCAGACCGTCGTGCTGGTCCTTGCCCACGCTCATCGAGACGACGGCGCTGGCGATCAGCAGCGAGACCAGGTTCATCACCTTGATCAGCGGGTTGATGGCCGGTCCGGCGGTGTCCTTGAACGGGTCGCCGACGGTGTCGCCGATGATCGTCGCCTCGTGGGCCGCCGATCCCTTGCCACCGTGGTTGCCGTCCTCGACGAGCTTCTTGGCGTTGTCCCAGGCGCCACCCGAGTTGGCGAGGAAGACGGCCATCAGGGTGCCGGTGCCGATCGCACCGGCCAGGAACCCGGCCAGGGCGGTCGCGCCGAGGCCGAAGCCGACGGCGATGGGTGCCAGGACGGCGAGCAGACCCGGCGTGACGAGCTCGCGCAGCGAGTCCTTGGTGACGATGTCGACGACCTTGCCGTACTCCGGCCGGCCGGTGCCCTCCATGATCCCGGGGATCTCCCGGAACTGGCGGCGCACCTCGTAGACGACCGCGCCCGCCGCCCGGGCGACGGCGTTGATCGCCAGGCCCGAGAAGAGGAACACGACCGCCGCACCGAGGAGCACGCCGACCAGGACAGCCGGGTTGAAGACGTTGAAGTCGAGCAGGTACGCCTCGTCGGGGCCGACGTTGGCGTCGCGCACCGACTCGAAGACCGACGTGGCGTAGGACCCGAACAGCGCCGTCGCCGCGAGCACCGCCGTGGCGATCGCGATGCCCTTGGTGATCGCCTTGGTCGTGTTGCCGACCGCGTCGAGCTCGGTGAGGATCTGGGCGCCCTCGGGGCTGACGTCGCCGGACATCTCCGCGATGCCCTGCGCGTTGTCGGAGACCGGCCCGAAGGTGTCCATCGCGACGATCACGCCCACGGTGGTGAGCAGGCCGGTGCCGGCGAGGGCGACCGCGAACAGCGAGACCGTGAGGGTCGCGCCGCCGAGCAGGTAGGCACCGAAGACGGCCGCGCCGATGACCAGCGTCGTGTAGACCGCCGACTCGAAGCCGACCGAGAGCCCCGACAGGATGACGGTGGCCGCGCCGGTGAGCGAGGTCTTTCCGACGTCCTTGACCGGGCGGTACTCGGTGCCGGTGAAGTAGCCGGTGAGGGCCAGGATGCCGGCCGACATCACGATGCCGATGACGACGGCCGCCGCGGCGATGAACCGGGGGTCGCCCTCAGCGCCCGCGAGGTGCGGGGCGATGTTGGTGAAGTCCGCGAAGCTGCCGGGCAGGTAGACGTAGGACAGGATCACGCTGGCGACCGCGGCGATGGCCGAGGACAGGTAGAACGACCGGTTGATCGTGGTCAGGCCGTTCTCGCCGACCTTGGGCTTGGTGAGGTAGACGCCGGCGACGGCGGTCAGCGCACCGATGGCCGGGATCAGCAGCGGGAACACGAGGCCCTTGTCGCCGAAGGCCTGCGAGCCGAGGATCAGCGCGGCGACCAGGGTCACGGCGTACGACTCGAACAGGTCGGCGGCCATGCCGGCGCAGTCGCCCACGTTGTCGCCGACGTTGTCCGCGATGGTCGCGGCGTTGCGCGGGTCGTCCTCGGGGATGTTCTGCTCGACCTTGCCGACCAGGTCCGCGCCGACGTCGGCGGCCTTGGTGAAGATGCCACCGCCGACCCGCATGAACATGGCGAGCAGGGCGGCACCGAAGCCGAAGCCCTCGAGCACCTTGGGCGCCGAGTCCTGGAAGAGCAGGACGACGAGGCTGGCGCCGAGCAGGCCGAGGCCCACCGTGAGCATCCCCACCATCGCGCCGGTGCGCAGTCCGATCGTCATGGCGGGCTCGCGGCCGGTGGTGTTGGCCGCGGCCGCGACGCGCAGGTTGGCCCGCACGGCGAGGTTCATGCCGAGGTAGCCGACCGTCGCCGAGAAGCCGGCGCCGACGATGAAGAAGACGGAGCGGAAGATCCGGATCGTCAGGTCATCGGCAGGTAGTGCGAGCAACGCGAAGAAGGCGATCGCCGCGAAGATGGCGAGCGTCCGGAACTGTCGCGTCAGGTAGGCGTTGGCGCCCTCCTGCACCGCTT
>JAOPYB010000452.1 GCA_025964835.1 Nocardioides sp.
CATCCTCGGGCTGCCCTTCCGCGAGGAGGACGGCGGCTCCGGCGCGGGTTCGGTCGAGGTCGCGATCGTGGCCGAGGAGATGGGCCGGGTGCTCGCGCCCGAGCCGTTCCTGACCTCCGTCGTACTCGCCGGTGGCATCGTGGCCGCGGGCGGCTCCGCCGAGCAGCGTGCTGAGGTCCTCGGGGCCCTGTCCACCGGCGAGAGCGTCCTGGCCTTCGCGCACGCCGAGCCCGGCACCCGCTGGACGGCCGACGCCACCGGCGTCACGGCCACCGGCGGCGACGACCAGTGGACCCTGTCCGGGGTCAAGGAGCCGGTCCCCCACGGCGCCCGCGCCGACCTCCTCGTCGTCAGCGCCGCACTGCCCGACGGCGGCACCGGACTCTTCCTGGTCGACCCGTCCGCCGACGGCGTGACCCGCGAGGGCTACGCCACGCACGACGGTGGCCGCGCCGCTCGCGTCACCCTCAGCGACGCGACCGGCGTACCCCTCGGCGAGGGCGGCGACGCCACCGCCACCATCGCCGCCGTGCTGGACGTCGCCCGGGTGATGGCCTGCAACGAGGCGATCGGGGCGATGGAGTTCCAGCTGAGGGGTACGACGTCGTACCTCAAGGACCGCAAGCAGTTCGGCGTCAGCCTCAACACCTTCCAGGCGCTGAACTTCCGGGCCGCAGACATGTACGTGTCCCTCGAGCTCGCCAAGAGCCTGACCACCTGGGCGACCATGGTGCTCGACGCCGGCCAGCCCGAGAAGATGGCGGTGGCCGCGGCGCGTGCGGGCCTCGGGGTCAGCCGGGCGGGGCGCCACATCGGGCAGGAGGCGATCCAGCTGCACGGCGGCATCGGCATGACCGCGGAGTACTCCATCGGCAGCTACACCAGCCACCTCACCGCGCTCGACCACCTGCTCGGCGACGGCGACCACCACCTGCGGGTCCTCGCCGCGAGCATCGGCGACCACGAGGAGTTCGACCCGCTGGGGTAGCCACGCGCCGGACCCGCAACCGGACTCAGGAGTCGGAGACCGGGCTCAGCTGGTTCTTGAGGTCGGGATTGTCGGTGGTGGCGAGGTACTTCTGCACCCGCGGGTCGAAGAAGATCTTCTGCAGCTTCGCGACCTGCGGGTCGTCGAGGTACTCACCACCGACGACGAGCTGGCCTGCGAACTCCAGTGGCGCCGGCGGCGCGTAGATCTTCTCGGAGTCGGGCACGCCCGCCGAGATGAACTGCATGTTGTAGGCGATCACCGCGTCCACCTCGGGGAGCACGCGTGGGCCGGCGCCGTAGTCGATGAAGGTGAACTTGTAGCCGCCGGTGTTCTGGTCGATGTCGTCGACCGTCGCCTCCCACGGGTCGACGCCGTCCTTGAAGGTCAGCTTGCCGGCGCGCTCCAGCAGCCACAGGGCCTGGGCGGTGTTGGCCGGGTCGTTGAGCAGCGCGATGGTGCCGCCAGAGGGGATCTGGTCGAGGTCGTCGTACTTCTGCGAGTAGACCGAGTAGGACCACTGGAAGACCGGGCCGAGCGCCTTCAGGTCCCAGCCGGTCTTGTCGACGACCTGGGAGAGCCAGTGCTTGTGCTGGTAGATGTTCGCGATGTACTTCCCGTCGGCCGTGGCCTGGTCGAGCTGGTTGCCGTCGCCGATGCCCACCGGCTCGATCGAGATCCCGTAGTCGGGGGCGATCTCCTGGTCGAGGTACTCGAGGAACGCCCGCTCGCTGCCGCTGTCGGCCTCGTAGGCGATCGAGAAGTCGTTGCTGAACGCGCTGCCCGCGACGGCCTTCTCGTCGGACCCGCCAAGGAACCGGACGGCGACGACGGCCACCACGGCGACCACGATCGCGCCGGTGATCGCCGGGATGAGCCAGCGCCGCCGGCTCGAGCCGAGCCGGATGTCATCGGGTTGCGCGTTCCGGGCGGTGGTGTCGGTGCTGCTGGACATGGTGGTTCCTCTCGTGGGATGCGTCTGGGAGTCGATGTGTCAGTGGACGAGGGCGCGGACGAGCCGGTCGCCGCTGAACTGGATGACCTGGACCAGCACGATGAGCAGCACGATGCAGCTGACCATGATGTGGTTGTCGAACTGCTGGTAGCCGTAGTTGACGGCGAGGTAGCCGAGACCGCCGGCGCCGATCGCGCCCGCGATGGCGGAGTACTCGATCATCGCGACGAGGTTGAGCGTCAGGGCCGCCACCAGGCCGGGCAGCGCCTCGACCAGCTGGATGCTGCGGATGATCTGCCACCGGCTGCCGCCCGAGGCCTGACCGACGTCGAGCAGCTCGTCGGGGACGTCGCGGATGGCGTTCTCCACCAGGCGTGCGAAGAACGCGACGCCGGCCACCGACATCGGGATGATCGCGGCGCGGATGCCGATCGTCGTGCCCACCACGAGCCGGGTGAACGGGATGATCGCCGCCATCAGCACCAGGAACGGCAGCGAGCGGCCGAGGTTGGCGATCCAGCTGATCGAGGCGTTCACCCGGGGGCTCGGCGCGAGGCCGCGGGGCGAGGTGTTGAAGATGAGCAGCCCGAGGGGCAGGCCAAGGCTCACGACGATGCTCATCACGATCACCACCATCAGCAGCGTCTGCCAGAGCGCGGGCAGCAGCAGGGTGTGCACCTCGCTCCACGGCGTGCCCAGGACGAGCGCGGTCATGCGATCGCCCGCTCGAGCTCATCGACGCCCGCGACCACCGGGGAGGCGAGGATGCCCTGGGCCGCGAAGGTCGCGGCGACCTGGCGCTCGTCGAGCGAGGCGTCCAGGCCGACGGTCAGCCGGCCCACCTGGTCGGTGCCGTGCTCCTCGACCAACGCGGCGAGCACCGCGACGTCGCTGTGCAGCGCCCGGCTGACCTGGGCCAGCCAGGTCGGGTCGACGGTCGGGGCGGAGTAACGCAGCCGCCAGGTTCGTCGTACCCCCTCGGCCGGGGCCGGCGGCAGCGGCAGCAGGGCCTGGGAGAGCGCCGAGTCGGAGCGGCGTACGACGTCCCCGACGGCGCCGTGCTCCACGATCCGGCCGTGGTCGAGGTGAGCGACCGCGTCGGCGACCGTGCGGACGACGTCCATCTCGTGGGTGATGACGAGGATCGTCACGCCGAGGTCGTCGCGCAGCTCCATGAGCAGCCGCAGGATCGAGCGGGTGGCGTCGGGGTCGAGGCCCGACGTTGCCTCGTCGGAGAGCAGCACCGACGGGCACAGCGCGAGGCCGCGGGCCAGGCCGACCCGCTGGCGCTGACCGCCCGACAGCTGGGCCGGGTAGTGGTTCGCCCGGTCCAGCAGGCCGACCCGGTCCAGCAGGTCGCGGACCCGATCCCGCTGCTCGTCCTCGGCGAGGCCGACGTAGCGCAGCGGGAGGGCGACGTTCTGGGCCGCGGTGAGCCGGCGCAGCAGGCTGGCCGACTGGAAGACCGTCCCGATCTGGCGACGCGCCGCCCGCAGGTCGCGCCGCGACAGGCTGGTCAGCTCCTGGCCATTCACGCTGATGGTGCCGCCGGTGGGGCGCTCGAGCAGGTTGATGCAGCGCGCGAGGGTGCTCTTGCCGGCACCGCTCGGTCCGACGATCGCCGCGATCTGCGCGTCGCCGACACTGAAGTCGATGCCGTCGAGGACCGTCGTGGGGCCGTACGCCTTGGTGAGCCCGGAGACCTCGATCATGCCGTTACCTCTTCTTGATCACGTGTTTGTGGATCAAGTTTGTGGTCTTTGAGGTCGTGGGGCCGCTTTTGGACGCGCGGGTCTGCCTATCGCCCCATCGGCGACGGTTGTCTCAGGCGTGGACGCACCCCTGCCGCGTGACCCCCGTCACGGGCTGTCTGGACCGCAGGTACCGGTCAGGAGGTCATCGCGGACCGGATGACCGCGAAGTCGTCGGCGCCGATCTCGAACAGGCCCTGACGGAACGGCACGCCCCACTGGCGGACGTCGGTGATGAACGAGAGCTGCTCCAGCAGCTCGCCGGCCTCCGCCGGGTGCGCCTGCTCGAAGTCGACCTTCAGCCGCCACGGCACGAAGTCGGGCCGCACCTTGACCCGGTAGGGCTCGTCGTCCGCGATCGTGCCCAGCGCCGTGAACTGGCGCAGCGGCCGGCCCGAGCGCATCGCCGTACGCGGTGAGTAGAAGACCAGCCCGTCCCCCCGCCGGAGCTTGCGCAGCTTGGTGTCCGAGCCATGCTCGGCCTGGGTGAACCCACCCTCGACGCCGAGCTCGACGTGCTCGAGGCTGACGGTGTTCACCCAGTACGACGCTGCCATGTGCTGATCGTGCCACCTAGGGTGCGGTGACGCCGAGGCCCGTCTCCGCGAGCTCGGTCAGAGTGGCGCCGAGGTGGTGGAGATGGCGGACCACGGGGTCCCGGTCGCGGGCGGACTCGTGGTCGCCGAAGAGCGCGACGTCGCTGCGCCACAGCGGCTCCCCGGCGTGTGGGGCGCCCTCGCCGAGGTCCGTCGAGAGCAGCGCGCGGACCGCGTCGGCCAGGGCCCGCGAGGCCGCCACGATCGTCTCGGGACGCGTGACCGGACGCCGCTGCAGCGACAGGACCAGCGCCCGGGCCTGGGTGACCGCGGCGACGTAGAGGCCGAGCCGCCGCCGCGTGCGCCGGGAGGCGCTCCCTCGCCCCAGCGGGCCGACCAGGGGCTTGGCCACGAGCGCGACCCGGCGCCCCCGGTCGTCCAGCGCCCGGCTGAGCCCGTCGAGGTCGACCCGCTCGCCGCCGGCGTACGACGCCACGCCCTCGAGCAGCGCCTCGAGCGCCACCAGCAGCTCGTCCCGGGCGGAGCGCACCGTGTCGCGCGTGGACAGCGGCGCGAAGAGCATCGCCACCACGACCCCGACGACGGCGCCGACCGCGGTCTCCCCCAGCCGCAGCTCGAGGAGCTGGTCGCTGAACGTGCCGATGACCGAGTAGAGCTGGCCGAGCAGGATCGTGATGAAGAACGTCATCGCGGTGTAGGACA